>CAZLJI010000248.1:0-4479 GCA_964559565.1 uncultured Ignavibacteriaceae bacterium
GCAGGTCTATTACTCAAGGGCTCAACTTCATTCCAAGAACAAACATCTTATTTTGGTTTGGGAATATTTATCAGTTACTTTGAATAAAGCGTTTCTTTTTACTCTTCCCTTTCAATTCTCAAATCCTTTTTATTATTTTTAACCCCAGAGGGAATAAATAACATTCATCAATTAACAGGAGGTTATGCTATGGTTCCAATAATGTCTCTTTGGCTGCCAATACTTCTTTCGGCAGTTGCTGTTTTTATCATAAGTTCATTAATACACATGGTTCTTGGTTATCACGCGAATGATTTCAAATCACTTCCATCAGAAAAAAATGTGCTGGATGATTTGCGAAAGCATAACATTCCACTTGGAGATTATGCATTTCCAAAAGCGAATAGTATGAAAGAAATGGGCTCCCTCGAATTCATTGAAAAATATAAACAAGGGCCCGTTGGAATGATAACGATAATGCCGAGTGGTACACCTAATATGACTCAACAACTTGCTATGTGGTTCATCTACGCAATCATTGTTGGAATATTTGCAGCTTACGTTGCGGGACGTGCTGTTGATCCGGGTGACGGCTATCTTGCTGTATTTCGATTTGTCGGAGTTACAGCTTTCGTCGGCTACGGTTTGGCGTTAATGCAAAATAGTATCTGGTATAAAAGAAACTGGATTACAACTTTCAAAACAATGTTTGATGGATTGCTCTACGCTCTTGTCACTGCAGGAATTTTCGGCTGGCTCTGGCCAACGATGTAAGTTTATTTATTATGCCGGACCTGTCAGCCTTCAGGCAGGCTCGATCCGGCATCTTCATATAAAATAGATTCTCTAAATTATCCTCATACAGCTAGTTATAATGAAAGTAATAAGCAACTCTCTTTATTATCTTTAAAATGAATATTTTTATCTAAGCAATTCAATTTATATTTTTATGTAGAATGGGCAGAAGCAGAAACATACTTTTGTGGGCTTCAAGGAACGACTGGCTGAAAAGCCGGATCCCGAAAATGAATTTTGTACAAAAAGCACTTAAACGCTTTATGCCAGGAGAAAAAGTCGAAGATGCTATTAATGCAACAAGATATCTAATTAAGCACAAGATCCCTACTACTTTTACTCATCTTGGGGAGAATATAACAACTATGAAAGAAGCTGAAATAAACACTCAGCACTATATTGATCTTCTCGACAGGATCAATAAAGATAATCTCGATATTGAAATTTCACTTAAGTTAACACATATCGGCCTGGATTTATCATTCGAAAAAACTTTGGAGCTGTTTACAAAGATTGCAGCAAAAGCTGAAAGCCTAAATAATTCTATCTTCATTGATATTGAGGATAGTTCATATGTTGATAAGACAATAGACTTTTATAAGAAGATAAAAGAAAATCATAACAATGTTGGATTATGTCTTCAGGCTTACTTATACCGAACTATGGAAGACATTACATCATTGAAAGATATAAACCCTTGTATAAGATTAGTCAAAGGAGCGTATAAGGAACCGTCCACTGTTGCATTAAAGAAGTTAAGTCAGGTTAATGATAACTACTTTAAGTTATCCCGATTATTATTACAACAAATCAATGATAAAAATATTCGTGTTGCATTTGCAACCCATGACTTAATTCTGCAGGAGCACGTTAAAAATGAATCCAAAAAGATTGGGCTTCCAAAGGAAAAAATAGAGTTTCAAATGCTGTATGGAATTAAAACATCAGAGCAGTATAAACTCACGATTGATGGATACAAAATAAGAACATTAATAAGCTATGGTGAGCACTGGTATCCATGGTATATGCGAAGGTTAGCAGAAAGACCAGCAAATGTTTTATTTGTATTAAAAAATATTTTTAGTAAATAATTTAACTTAACAAATACAATAAGTTATGGCTGACATTATAAAAGGAATCTATCCACCATTAACAACACCGTTTATTGACGATGAAGTATCGACTGATAAGCTCATCGGAAACATTTTCAAATATGAAAAGAAGATGTTAGCAGGATATGTTTTGTTCGGTTCAAATGGTGAAAGTGTATTTCTCACCAAAGAAGAGAAATTACAATTAGTTAAAATTGTGCGGGAGCATACCAACAGAACAATCATAGCAGGCACGGGACTAGATTCAATTAAGGAGACAATCTTTCTCACTAATGAGGCTGCAGAGAGCGGTGCAAATTATGCTCTAATAATTTCACCTTCCTTCTTTAAGAATGAGATGAAGCACCGGGCATTTCTAAATTATTATATCAGAGTAGCTGATAGTGTAATGATCCCAGTCATTATCTATAATGTTCCAAAGTTTACAAATGTTAACATTGAAGCGGAAACAATTATCGAATTATCAAATCATCCAAATATAGTTGCATTAAAGGAAAGCAGTGAAAACCCGGCAAGAATTTCTGAAATTTCTTCGAATGTAAAACCCGGTTTTAAAGTAATTGTCGGAACAGCATCAATTCTGTACACCGGAATTCTGAGTGGAGCAGTTGGAGGGATTCTTGCTTTGGCAAACATAGCACCAGATCAATGCATTCAGATTTTAAGTCTGATACGTGAGAGTGATTTTGAAAAAGCTCTTCAAATCCAGAATAAAATGATTCCGGTTAATCGTGCAGTTACTTCAAAATTTGGTGTTGCTGGATTAAAAGCATCAATGGATTTAATGGGTTATTATGGTGGTAATCCAAGAATGCCGCTTGAACCTATAAGCGAGGCTCATCTGATAGAATTAAAAATGATATTAAAGCAAGCATCTCTAATTGAATAAGGATTTAAAATGACGTCTTTCATTCCACCAAAAAGAATTCTAATGGGTCCCGGTCCTTCAAATGTTCATCCACGAGTACTAGAAGCAATGGCTCGTCCAACTATTGGTCACCTCGATCCAAAATTTATTCAACTGATGGACGAAATTAAAGAACTATTAAAGAATGCATTCCAGACAAATAATGAAGTTGCATTTGCTGTTTCAGGTCCAGGATCGGTTGGAATGGAAACCTGTTTAGTAAACCTAGTTGAACAAGGTTCCAAAGTTTTGGTTTGTATAAATGGAGTTTTTGGCGGGAGGATGAAAAGTATTGTCGAAAGGTGCGGAGCTGAAGCTGTTGTTGTGAATACTCCCTGGGGAAGAGCTGTTGATCCTCAACTTTTTGAAGATACTTTGAAAAATAATACTGGAATATCTGCTTGTGCTTTTGTTCATGCAGAAACATCAACTGGAGCTAAAAGTGATATTAAAACATTAACTGAAATTGCTCATCAACATAATTGTATTGTCATCGCTGATACAGTTACTTCTCTTGGCGGCATTCCACTTTTAATTGATGAATGGAACATTGATATAGCATATTCTGGATCTCAGAAGTGTATCTCCTGCCCTCCCGGATTATCTCCAGTGACTTTCAATGAAAGAGCAGTTGAATTCATCAAGAAAAGAAAATCACCAGTTCAAAGCTGGTTTATGGATTTAAATTTAATTCTAAGTTATTGGAGTGGAAGTTCAAAGAGAGCCTATCACCATACTGCACCAATAAATTCACTTTACGCACTTCACGAATCTCTACTAATTTTGAAAGAAGAAGGTATTGAGAAATCCTGGCAAAGACATAAAATGAATGGAGAAAAACTGGTTCGTGAATTTGAGAAGATTGGTTTGAAACCATTTGTAAAAGTGGATGAGAGATTGCCACAACTCACTTCAGTTTCTGTTCCTGAAGGCATAGATGAAGCAGTAGTTCGAATGACATTGTTGAATGAATACAATATTGAAATTGGTGCCGGACTGGGAGAACTTGCTGGTAAAGTTTGGCGAATTGGTTTGATGGGTTATTCATCAAGTGAAGAGAACATTAATGAGTTGGCGCGTGCCATAAAAGAAATACTAGGACAATAATTTTTTACAAATAAAATTCAAAGATTCCAGAACAAGTCTGGAATGACAAGACAAAATTGAAATCAAACTTACTTTTACTTTTAACCGCAGTCATCTGGGGATTTGCTTTTGTTGCTCAACGTGCCGGAATGGATTTTATTGGACCATTCACATTTAATACGGCACGGTTTACTCTCGGCAGCCTCTCTTTGATTCCTCTTCTTCTAATAAATCAAAGAAGGAAATTTGAAAAAGAAAAATTTCTTCCTTTAAATGATAAAAAACTTTTATACGGTGGATTATCAGCCGGAACGGTTCTTTTTCTTGGTGCAACTTTTCAACAGGGTGGATTGATTTACACGGACGCAGGAAAGGCAGGATTCATAACTGGTTTCTATATTATCCTTGTTCCGATTTTAGGTTTATTCATAAAACAACAAACCTCATTCTTTACGTGGCTTGGTGCAATTGTAGCAATTGTTGGATTGTACTTTTTAGGTGTCGATGAAAGTTTTGACATAAACTTGGGTGATGTATTAGTACTCGTCGGTGCATTCTTCTGGGCAATTCAAATTCTTGTTATCGGTCATTATTCAACCA
>CAZLJI010000249.1:0-4478 GCA_964559565.1 uncultured Ignavibacteriaceae bacterium
TGCACGCTGACGCATTTAAGATTGATGATGATTTAAAAATTGAGTTGATAGAAAAAAACTTCAAAGAGATTATGCACGTTCTCGGTCTTGATTTGAATGATGAGAGTCTGAAAGATACTCCACGAAGAGTTGCAAAAATGTATGTGAAAGAAGTTTTCAGCGGGTTGAATCCTGATAATAAACCAAAAGCAACGGCATTCACCAACAATTTTAAGTTCAAGGAAATGCTGGTTGAAAAGGACATCACAATTTATTCTTACTGTGAGCATCATTTTGTTCCGATTTATGGAAAAGCACACATTGCTTATTTTCCGAACGGACATGTGATTGGATTATCAAAGTTGAATCGTATCGCTCAATATTATGCTAAGAGACCACAGGTTCAGGAAAGGTTAACAATTCAAATTGCTAACGAATTAAAAGAAGCACTTGGAACTGAAGATGTAGCGGTAGTGATTGATGCGAATCACATGTGCGTTGCATCAAGAGGAGTTAATGATGTAAACAGTTCAACGATAACCTCAAGCTTTAATGGTAGGTTTTTAAACGAAGCAGTAAGATCCGAATTGTTAAAACATATCTATTCAAAGTGATGAAGTTGGTTTATATTTTTTATATTGAGCCGTCCTTACCGACGGCTTTTTTATGTGACGGTTCTCATCAGCAAAATCTAAGCTATTTAATAAGTTTGAAATAGAATTATTATAAAAAAAATGAAAAGAATAGTTATTATAGGTGCAGGTTTTGGCGGACTGACCGCTGCTAAAGAACTTGCTGAAAAAAATTTTAATATCACCGTAATTGATAAGACAAATCATCATCTCTTTCAGCCGTTGCTTTACCAGGTTGCAACTGCAGCACTATCACCCGCAGATATTGCAATTCCGATAAGATCTATCTTCAGCAAAAATAAAAATGTTGAGGTATTGCTCGGTGACGTAAAATCAATTGAGAAAGAAAAGAGAAAAGTTTTTTTCAACGGTTCAGAAATAGATTTTGATTACCTGATAATAGCCACCGGTTCGAGACACTCCTATTTTGGCAGAGATGAATGGGAAAAATTTGCACCCGGATTAAAAACTTTAAATGATGCATTAAAGATCAGAGAAACTATTTTACTTTCGTTGGAAGCAGCAGAGAAGGAAAAAGATTCAGTAAAGAGACAAAAATATTTAAACTTTGTAATTATCGGAGGAGGTCCTACGGGAGTGGAGCTTGCAGGAGCAATTTCTGAAATTGTTAATCAAAGCATCATACCTGATTTTAGGAATATTGATGCTTCAATGACAAAGGTTTATATGATTGAAGCATTACCGAATATACTTTCATCATATCCCGAAAGTCTTTCGAATAAGGCTCAGGAAGATTTAAAGCAGCTTCAAGTTGAATTAATTCTTAATGAAAAAGTAACCGACATAAATGAAAATGGAGTTAAAGTTGGGGACAGGTTCATCGAAACAAAAAATATTCTCTGGGCTGCGGGTAACCAGACTTTGCCATTAATAAAAACTCTCGGGACTGAAACAGATAGATTAGGAAGAGTAATTGTTAATGATAACTTAAGCATTAAAGAGGATAACAATATTTTCGTAATTGGAGATGCCGCTTCGGTCAAAAATGAAAATGGTGAATATCTGCCTGCAATTGCACCTGTAGCAATTCAGCAGGGAAAATTTCTTGCTAAAATCATTTCTGAAGATTTGGTTGGAAAGCAGAATAAAAAATTTGTATATCGGGATAGAGGAACTATGGCTACTATCGGTAAGGCAAAAGCTGTTGCGGTGATAAAAGGATTTAAGCTGAGCGGATTGATAGCATGGTTGGCTTGGTCATTCATTCACATTTTATTTTTAATAAGCTTTCGTAACAAGCTTCGAGTAATGTCTGAGTGGATCTGGCATTACATAACAAATCGTCCCGGAATCAGACTAATTGTAAAGTATACTGAAGACCCGCTGACAAAATCCTGATGGTCCGGATCATTTTTAATCGATAATTAAAGGATTTGTAAAAACCCTTTATTTGTTCTAATTTTGATCGTCCGCATAAAAGAAAGATAAAGCACTTGCATTATTACCGCTCTATCTGCTTTTTACAAAGACGAGCAGCAGGCTGCTAAGTAAAAATAGCCTGATTTTTTTATTTTTTTAAGGAGTTTAAAATGAACATTTACGTCGGCAATCTGTCCCCCGAAGTAAAAGAAGAAGATCTTACTGAACTTTTTTCCCAGCACGGGAAGGTAAGCAGCGTAAAAGTAATACGCGATATGTTTACCCAGGAACCAAGAGGTTTTGGCTTTGTTGAAATGCCTGGACAGGCAGAGGCTATGAAAGCTATCGAAACTCTCAATACTTTTGAGTTAAAAGGTAAAAAGCTTGTAGTTAATGAAGCACGTCCTCCACGTGATAGAAAAGGCGGCGGTGGTGGTGGAAGAGGCGGTGGCGGAAGTCGTGGCGGTGGTGGTAGAGGCGGCGGAGGCGGAAGACGATAATAATGCTTGAGATTTAATTTTTTATTTAGCCGCACTTTGTTGCGGCTTTTTTTATTTTCAGCATTTAAGGCAATTCCTCTGGTTGTTAATTCAAGCACAATTCTTAGTATTTTTTCCCGGAAACTTAAAAACATTATTTAAAGTCATTTAACTAATTTTTGGGAGAAAATATGAAGCGAATAATAATTTCCTCATTATTACTACTCTTAATTACTGCAGCCTGTTCTGTGCTGACACTTCAGCCGGCAAATTTTGCATGGCCCCTTGAATCAATCCTGCCTGTTGATGATAAAGGGAAAGTAACTGATGACAGGTATTCACTTGAAGTTAATACTGTCGGATTGTTTTTTGAAGAATTCCAGGATTCACTTTCTTACAAGGGTAAAGAAATAAGGATGATAAGAGATAACCAGGGATTTTACTTTTTGACAGCATCTAACTTTAAAAACGTTTATGTATTTAAAGCTGATGAAGGAAAGTTGGTTCAAGAAAATACAATATTTATCTCTGAGTTTGGTCTACAAACCCCAGCTTTCAACCAGAGAGACCCTTACATTGAATTGGTTGACGGCACTTATAAAATGAATCTTACTTATAAAGGAACTGAAGGAGGTTCAAAATGAAAAGCAATTATTTAACTAAACTTTTATTTTCACTAATTGTTCTGGGATTTATCAGCTCACTATTTGCTCAATCCGACCGGGAAATTGTTGATAAGTTCAAAACTGAATACACATCAATCGAAAAAAGCATAAAGGATGCAACCACCTCGCAAGAGCTTACTTTAGTTCTTGATAAAATAATGATCTTAAAGCAAGACTACGCAAAACATAAAGATCTGCTTGATAGAAGTCTATATCCGGATAAGTACGATGAATCTTTGGATAAGCTAGACAAAGCATATCTTTTACGACAAGGAGATTTTTCAACCATTGGTGTTCTTCAAACAGAAGTAGGTGAATTGAAACAGCAGGTTGAATTCCTGAACCAAAGAAACAATGAGTTATTAGTGCAAGTTCAAAAACTTGAGGACCAAAGACAAAAGGATGCGAAAACAATAAAGAAGCTTGAAAACCTTGTTGCCGAACTTCGCTCCTCAATTAGAGAAAGAGATAACCTTGTGCTGAGTATGATTGACAGTCTTATGCCGCCAACAATGAAAGACAAAGAAAACCTGACAATAGAAGATAAAGATATGGTCGCATCTGAAGAGAAAAAAGATAATGTCTTAAGCAATGTTAAAACCACAATCAGGGATAACATCAGGTTCATTCAGGCAACATCATTGAAACCAAAAGATCTTGAATCAATTCGTGAGCAGCAGAAAGATTTTGTCACTAAATGGCAGAAAGTTGGAGTAAGGCTGGTTGAGGTTTATGCTGAAGACGGAAATAAAACGGAAGAGCTGAAACAGATAGATGAGTTGTTTAGTGAATGGTCAACAGTAGTAAAACAGGAAGCATGGGAATCAATCATTGATGAATTTTCCTTAAACGGAATAGAATTGATGGGCTTCAAAAACGGAGCGGAGTTCACGAACTCAGTTGATATGTTCATTGGTGATGAGTTGAAGAATATTGGAGTGAAAAGCGACGAAGAATCCAAAAGAATATATTCTCAATTTGCTGACAGCACCTGGTTTGCATCAATACAACCGGTTTGGATGAATTACTTAATTGAAAACAAAATGCTAACCGATGAGAATAAGAATAAGATGGAAAGTAAAATAGCAGAATGGAAGAGTGCACTCTATCCATCTTACTGGTGGATTTATTTAATTATTGCTGTTGTTGTAATTGCCGGTGCCGCATTCTTTTTTATTAAAAGGAGAAGACCTGCAAGTAATGTTAGTGAGTAAATGAAGTAAAATTAATTGTGACTAAGCCCCGGTTTTTCGGGGCTTTTTAATATGGTTGTTATCGTCTCTAAACTACTTTTTCCATTTGCACGGTTTCGGTGTTATGCTCAATGCTGAATAAAAATTTAG
>CAZLJI010000250.1:0-4465 GCA_964559565.1 uncultured Ignavibacteriaceae bacterium
GGAGGTGTTAGTCTTACAAATGCCGGAGAGTGGTTAAAAGCAGGAGCTTGTGCTGTTGGAATCGGATCAGCACTGCTCGATAAAAAAGCAATTCAGGAAAACAATTATTTAAAATTAACTGAGAATGCAAAGTTAATTATGAAAAGCATTTCAGATTCTGGTTTTTAATTGAGGAAAAAATGACAACTGAATTTTCAGATATTAAAAATAAAGTTTGTGTTGTAACCGGCGGTTGTGGAGTTTTTGGCAATATTTTTTCTTCTTCACTCCTGAAAGCCGGTGCAAAAGTCGCAATCATTGATTACAAAAAGGGAAGATGCGAAGACTGTGCACAAAATCTGGCTAAAAAATCTGGTGAACCTGTCTTATGTGTAGTTGCGAATGTATTAGATAAAGAAACACTTGTTGAAGCCAAAAAAGAAATTAATAATCACCTTGGGAAAGTAGAAGTATTAATAAATGCAGCTGGTGGTAATTCTCCAAACGCAACAACCAAGGACGAATTCTTCTCAAATGAAAATCTTGATAATTCTTTTTTTGGATTGAAAGTAGAAGGATTCCGTGATGTCTTTGACCTAAATTTTCTTGGAACAGTTATGCCAACAATGGTCTTTGCAGAGGATATGATTGGAAGAGGTGGTTCAATAATTAATATTTCTTCGATGAACTCTTTTCGGCCACTAACAAAAATCCCAGCGTACTCAGCAGCAAAAGCATCCGTAAATAATTTAACTCAATGGCTTGCTGTTCATTTTGCCAAAGTAAATATTCGTGTTAATGCTATTGCCCCGGGATTTTTCGTTACAAAGCAAAACGAGTTTTTATTGTTAGATGAAAAAACAAAAGAGCTCACTGCTCGTGGACATAAAATAATTCAGAATACACCGATGGGAAGATTTGGCGAATCAAAAGATCTTGTCGGGACATTATATTATCTCGTCTCCGATATGTCTTCATTTGTAACTGGTGTTATTATTCCTGTTGATGGTGGATTTAGTGCTTATAGTGGAGTTTAACTTTAAGATACAAAAATCTTTGAGCGGAAATTCAATTAAATTTATAATCTGGTGAATGTAAATGGGTTTGGAATTAAGAAAAGACTTTAAATATTCTTTGATTGTACCGACAAGCATGGGTGTAAGAATAACTCCTGTGAACGGACAGCCCGTTCATTGTAGTGATACTTATACACTTCAAGCAACGAGTGCTGAAACTAATGTAGCTAGTATTTCTTCTTTTCTCGGACTTTCGGTAAAAGTATTAACAGTATTCGTTAAGGATAGTCCAATTGCAAATTTTATTAAGAGCAGTTTGAAAAATCGGAATATGGATTTCGAAGGGAAAGATATCAGCCAAGGCGGACCCTGGGGATATCGTCATCAGTTTAATATTGCCGATAGTGGATTTGGATCCCGTGGTCCAAGAGTTCATAATGATCGGGCAGGTGAAGTTGGCAGAACTTTGAATGCAAAAGATTTTGATTTAGATAGAATATTTACCAAGGAAGGTGTTCAGATTGTTCATTTATCAGGATTAATAACAGCATTATCAGCTGAAACTTCTAGCTTCTGTTTGGAACTGGCCAGAGTAGCTAAAAAAAATGGGACTAAAATCTCCTTTGATTTAAATTATCGCGCATCATTCTGGAAAGGAAGAGAAAAAGAATTAAGAGCAGCATTTACTGAAATTGCTTCAACAGCAGATATACTTGTTGGGAATGAAGAGGATTTTCAACTTTGCCTGGGAATTGAAGGTCCTGAAGCTGGTGGAAAAAATATCGAAGATAAAATTGAAAACTTTAAAGAAATGATAGGAAGAGTAAAGAAAAAATTTTCCAATGCATCAGTATTTGCCACCACTTTGCGCGAGGTGATAAATACAAATAAACATTTCTGGGGAGCCATAATGCTTGAAGGAAACAACTGGCATGTTGTTACTCCGCGTGAGATTACTATTCTTGACCGGATTGGCGGTGGTGATGGATTCGTTGGTGGATTGATATATGCAATTCTCAAAAAATGGGAGCCGGAAAAATGGATTCAATTTGGTTGGGCTTCAGGTGTATTAGCAACAACTTTCTTAACAGACTATGCACAACCTTCTGATGAAGAAATGATTTGGAGTGTCTGGGAAGGTAATGCACGAGTTAAACGGTAAAATATATATGATTATCTGTTTAGATTAATATGCTATTGTTTGCAAAGGGAAGCGAGAGTACATCACTATCTCCTGACGAAATTAAAGAAGCTTTATTTTCTTCATTCGACAAATTAGGCTTAAGAAAAAAAGTTTTAGCCATACCGCCAGACATCTCCCGCTATCATTCAATGGCAGGAGATATTACACAGTTATCTTATCAATATTACCAGGAAAAGCTTACAGACGTACTTCCCTCGATTGGAACTCATTCACCAATGACTGAAAGGGAAATGGATAGAATGTTTCCTTCTGTTCCTAAATCTCTTTTCAGAGTTCACAAATGGAAAGATGATCTTACTACGTTAGGCGAAGTTCCTTCAGAATTTATTAAGGAAATATCTGAAGGAAAACTTAATTTTTCCTGGCCTGCCCAAACCAATAAATTACTGGTTGAAGGAAGTTATGATTTAATTTTATCCATCGGTCAGGTTGTTCCTCACGAAGTAATTGGTATGGCTAACTATAATAAAAATATTTTTGTTGGAGCCGGCGGAAAAGACAGTATCCATAAAAGTCATTACCTTGGTGCTGTTTACGGAATGGAAAGAATAATGGGAAGAGCAGATACACCGGTTAGGAAGGTGTTGAACTATGCTTCAGAAAATTTTGCCAGACAGCTCCCTATTATTTACATACTAACAGTAATTAAAAAGAATGAAAGCAACAATTTGGTAATGAAAGGACTTTTTATCGGTGATGACTATGAATGTTTCAAGCTCGCAGCCGAATTATCATTAAAAGTAAATTTTCAAATGCTTGATGAACCATTGAAAAAAGTTGTTGTATTTCTTGATCCACTCGAATATAAAAGTACATGGCTTGGCAATAAAAGTATTTACAGAACCAGAATGGCCATCGCTAATGATGGCCAACTAATTGTATTGGCACCGGGCTTGAAAGAATTTGGAGAAGATAAAGAGATAGATAGACTAATTAGAAAATATGGTTATGTGACTACACCAGAAGTATTAAATCTTGTAGAAGAGAACGATGATCTTAAAAGCAACCTTGCAGCAGCAGCTCATTTGATTCACGGTTCATCCGAGAACAGATTTAAAATCACGTATTGCCCGGGCAATATTTCCAAAGAAGAAATTGAAAATGCAAATTTCTATTACGATGATTTAAACGAAATGATAAAAAAATATACTCCGGACAAACTCGAAGACGGTTTTAATAAGACGTCAGATGGGGACGAATTTTACTATATATCAAATCCGGCTTTAGGACTTTGGTCTACGAAAGAAAGATTTGTTGACTAATTTAAAAAGGAATGTAGTTGAATAATATTAATATTGCTTTGATAGGAATTGGTGTAATGGGTGAAAACCTGGCACTTAATATCGAAAGCAAAAAGTATTCTGTGGTTGTTTACGATAAAGATGAATCAAAAGTTGATAAATTTATTCATAGCAGAGCTTATGGTAAAAATATTTTCCCGGCATCCTCCTTAAGAGAAGTGGTTTCAAAACTTGAATCTCCCAAGAAAATATTTTTGATGGTTCCGGCTGGAAAGCCTGTTGATGATATTATTGAAGAGTTAATTCCATTACTTAATAAAGGTGATATAATAATAGATGGGGGGAACTCACATTATCCTGATACAAACCGGCGCACAAAGCTGATTGAGAATAAAGGATTATTGTATATCGGTACTGGAGTATCGGGAGGCGAAGAAGGTGCTCTGAAAGGTCCTTCGATAATGCCCGGAGGATCATTCGATGCCTGGCCTTTTGTCAAACCGATTTTTCAATCAATTGCAGCGAAAGTTGAGGACGGTAAACCTTGCTGTGACTGGATCGGGGAAGACGGTTCAGGTCATTTTGTGAAGAAGGTTCATAATGGAATTGAGTATGGAGATATGCAGCTCATATGTGAGGCTTATCAGGTGATGAAAGATTTGTTAGGATTAAGCTATGAAGAAATGCATAAAGTGTTTCTGGAATGGAATGAAAGTGAATTAAACAGTTACCTAATTGAAATCACCAGAGATATTCTAAGTTTTAAAGAAAACGGAAAACCATTAATTGAATTTATTCTCGATACTGCTGGACAAAAGGGAACAGGCAAATGGACCGTAGAAGCATCGCTGGATCTTGGTGCTCCATTAACATTAATCGGAGAGGCAGTTTATGGCAGATCTCTTTCTGCTCTTAAAGAAGAAAGAGTTGAAGCTTCAAAAATTCTTTCAGGACCTAAACCGAGATTTGATGGAGATAAAAAACAATTCATTGAAGATTTACGAAAAGCACTTTATGCATCGAAA
>CAZLJI010000251.1:0-4464 GCA_964559565.1 uncultured Ignavibacteriaceae bacterium
TTCTTTCGTTCGCTCTGTCACTGAGACCAACATAATATTCATTATACCAACACCTGCAGCAAGAAGTGCTACAAGTGAAACAGCAAGTGCACCAATTTTAATAGGACCTGTTATATCATTTACCTGACCGATTAGCGACTCATTACTAAATACTTCAAAATCCGGTTCCTCACCCGGTTCAATTTTTCTTATCATTCTCATATATCCAATTGCAGATTCTATTGTGTTCTCATATTCTTCAGCACTATTCGCCATTACCGTAATGTCAACAGTTTCTGTTCTCTTTCCGTAGATAGACTGGAAGGTAGATATTGGAAGCACAACATAGTTATCAACTGTCTGTCCAAAGAAATCAGGTTTTTTCTTCAGTGTACCGATCACTCTTAAAGGATAACCATCGAGTTTGATTATCTGACCAACAGGATCGATATCATAAAAAAGTTTTTCTACCAGAAAATTTCCCAGGACACAAACACTACTGGAATATTCAATTTCATTGCTTCTGAATTCCCTGCCATCTTCAATTTCAAGATTAAGAGATGGATATACACCTTCGGTTACACCGACAATGTAAGTATTAGGATTAGTCTCGCGGTTGCCAAACTTAATAATTTTCCCACCTGCACCTTGATATGCGCCAACAATCTTTGCATCTTTCATCATCTCTTCAAAACGATAAAATTCTTCAAGCGTTATATCTCTTCTATTTCTGTACTTTTGTCTTTCTTGATGACCGCCAGTCTGAATGGCTGGCCATTTTTGAATTTGAAATGTATTCTTGCTTAGGAATTGGAATCCTTCGTTGATGGTATTCTGAAGCATAGTAACGATTGTCATCACAACAATGATTGAAAAGATTCCAACAACAACACCTAATACGGTAAGGAGAGTTCTTAAACGATTTGTCTTTAATGATTGAAGTGAAAGGAAGAAAAGTTGACTAATCTGCATTTAATCCTTTGAGAAGAAAAAATATTTATTTTTTTACTATCTAAATTTATTTGATTTGAAAATCAAATAACAGGATTTTTTTATTCGTATCTCAACGCTTCAATCGGATCAAGATTCGCAGCTTTATAAGCAGGATAAGTTCCAAAGATAAGTCCGACAATAACGCACATTGTAATACCAATAAATACCCAATCATAAGGAATTGCCATCTGAGCGTTTAAAAAACTTCCGGCAAAATTTCCGATGCCGATGCCAAGTGCAATTCCGGCGAGTCCACCCACGATACACAAAATTACAGCTTCTATCAGAAATTGAATTAATATGCTTGCCTTTCTTGCGCCGATAGCTTTTCTTATTCCAATTTCTTTTGTCCGCTCTGTAACTGAAACAAGCATTATATTCATTATACCAACACCAGCAGCTAATAATGCTACTAATGAAACTGCCAAAGCACCGATTTTGATAGGACCAGTGATATCATTGACCTGAGTTATCATCGATTCATTACTAAAGATATAAAAATCATCCGGTTCACCAACAGGAACTTTTCTTATCTTTCTAAAATGTCCGATTGCTGCTTCAATCACATCGTTGTACGATTCTTTGTCAGGCGCTGTAACTGTGATATTAACACTATTAGTGTATTTGCCATAAAATGATTGCCATGTTGTAATCGGCATAACAATATAATTATCTCTACTCTCTCCGAACATTGCAGGCTGCTTTTGAAGAACGCCAATAACTTTCAGCGGTTTATTATCAACTCGGACTGTTTGGCCAATCGGATCCAAATTTGGAAAAATTTTATCCACAATTTCAGGACCGAGCAAACAGACATCTGCAGAATACTGAATATCATTTTCTCTTAAATCCCTTCCAAAGTCAACCTTCCAATCGTTGGTTTTCATTGCATCAACGGTTGCACCAGCCACGCTAATATTTGGATTGGTTTCAAGATTACCGAACTTAACCACTCTCCCAAACTTCCATTGTTCTGCTCCAACATATTGAGCATTTGTTAACAAATCTTTTAACCTATAGGCTTCATCTATAGTTATATCTTTTTTATTTCTATCACTTCTATTATGCCCTGGACCGCCCATAGGTTCGTGTTTCTGTATTTGAAAAGTATTTTTGCTGAGCATCGAAAGTCCGTTTTCAATACTGCTTTGAAGCATAGTGATAATAGTCATTATAACGATAATGGAAAATATTCCGACTACTACACCAAGAATAGTAAGAGATGTTCTTAATTTATTGTTGATGATCGATTGAAGTGCAATATGAAATAATTGGTTGACTTTCATTTATTCATACCTCAATGATTCGACTGGATCTAATTTTGAAGCTTGATATGCTGGTGCAAATCCTGATAAAATTCCGGTGACAGCGGAAACACCAATCGCAATTACAACTGCATCAACCTGAATTGATGTTGGAAAATATTGATTGAGCATCATACTGCCCAAAATAGCTGCTAAAAGTCCTGCAATTCCTCCGAGCAGACAGATAGCAGATGATTCCAAAAGAAACTGTGCAAGGATAGTTCTTCGTCTTGCACCAATCGCTTTACGAATTCCTATTTCTTTCGTTCTTTCACGGACAGACACAAACATAATGTTCATTATTCCAATAGCACCAACGAATAGTGATAATCCAGTAATAAATAGACCAGCAATTTGTATTACACCAACAACTGAATTGTAATTTTCCATCAGTCCATCTTGCTGGTTAATAGAAAAATCATTTTCTTCATCGTACTTCAATCCTCTTACTTTCCTCATCACACCTTCGGCTTCAGCTTTAGTCTCTTCTACCATTGCAGGATTTGGCGCACGAACATTAAATGTAACAGTACCTCTATGCTCAGCAATAAAATTTTTAAAGATAGTTCCAATGGGTATAAAAACCTGGTTGTCCGGATTCCATGGTCCAAGTATAAAGCTTCCCTGCTCAGCGAGTACACCAACAACTTTAAAGTTAGCATTACCTATCTTAATTGTTTTCTCAAGAGCATCTCCTCTTGGGAAAAGCTGTTTAGCAACCTCACTTCCAACAACTGCAACCTGACGTGATGCATTGCTTTCAACTTCATTATAGAATCTGCCCTGATCGAAAGTAAAATTTGTAGTTTTTACATAATCCGCATTTGAACCATTCAGAAATACTCCATCTACCCGCTTATCACCAAACTTGACGACTTGCTGTGAATTTATTACTGGTGCAACTGCAGTTGGAAGTTTTACCAGCGATTTAAAATGATCGTAGTCGGACATGGTAATACTTTTCCTGTTGCGAAGTTTCCACCATTCTTCATTAGAGAACCACGCCCATTTATCAATATACAATACATCAGACCCCAATGCACTTATTCCATCCTGGAAAGAATTGTTAATTCCTTTGATTGCAGTTGACATCAACACAACAACGGTGATACCGATAAATATTCCAAGCATTGTAAGCGAAGTACGAACCTTGTTTGCTTTCAATGCTCTGAAAGCAATCAGCATTCCTTCTTTTAGTTCAAATAGGAAGTATCTCATATTTTTTAACTGATTTACTGTTTATTTCTAAATTGCTTTTATTGATGCTAAAGGTTAAAACATTACAACAATTGAGCAATTCATTTCTATTATACTGATACTTTTAACTTTGGTATTTTTCTTTCTCTGACAACCTCATCCTTTTCAACCAGACCATCTTTAAGCCTGATTATTCTCGCAGCGTGCTCAGCAATATACTCTTCGTGAGTAACAAGTATTATTGTATTGCCTTGTTCATGAATGTCATTGAATAGCATCATTATCTCTTCACCGGTTTTCGAATCCAGATTTCCGGTTGGTTCATCAGCAAGAATAATTGATGGATTTGTTACAAGTGCTCTTGCTACTGCAACTCTTTGCCTCTGCCCGCCTGATAATTCATTTGGTTTATGATGGATCCTGTCTGCGAGTCCAACATCAACAAGCGCTTTCTGAGCTTTATCTCTTCGTTCTGCAAAAGATACTCCTGCATAGATCAAAGGAAGTTCGACGTTATGAAGAGCATCAGATCTCGGAAGCAAATTAAATGTTTGAAACACAAATCCAATTTCTTTATTTCTGATTCTTGCTAAATCATTGTCATTCATATCACTTACATTAACGCCATTAAACTCATATTTGCCGGATGTTGGAGTATCGAGGCAGCCGAGCATATTCATCAAAGTTGATTTACCGGAACCTGAAGGACCCATAATTGCAACATATTCATTTTTATCAATCCTGAGCGAAACATCACGAAGAGCATGAACTTCTTCCAAGCCAACCTGATAAATTTTTGCAATATGTTCTATGTTAATAATATTCATAAATAAATCCTGGTTTGGTTAGTTTTCATCCTCAGCAACTAGTTCCTCTTTATTATTTCCATTCTTCTTAGTCTCAACTCTTACAATCGAGCCATTTTCCAACTCCCTTGAAATTGCTCTGTAGCTTCCGGAAATCACTTCATCATCAACATTTAATCCGTTTT
>CAZLJI010000252.1:0-4452 GCA_964559565.1 uncultured Ignavibacteriaceae bacterium
TTGGCATTATTTTGCAGGTAGTTAAATGAGATGGAAGCGCAGATAGAGGGTTTGCTTCCCGTCATTCCTTACAAAAAAATCTTGTCGTTTTAGGAAAAATTTCGGAGTAAATACTATGGCATCACTAAAAGCTTTTTATACCATACCGGAGCTTTATAAATATCTGACAGAAGATTTCGGACCGAAAAAAGGCGGACACGCAATCCAGCGAAAAGTTGATAATGTTTACAAAGGTATTACCTACCAGGAACTGAAAGCAGAAACCGATTCATTTGCATTCGGATTATCTGCACTCGGATTAAAAAAAGACGACTGTGTTTCACTAATTTCAGAGAATCGTCCTGAGTGGATTTATTCAGACTTCGCAATGCAGCTTCTTGGAATAATCAATGTGCCTCTTTATCCTTCCTTAACTTCTGATTCTATCCAATACATTTTAAATGATTCCGAATCGAGAGCAATAATTGTTTCAACAGGATTTCAATTAAATAAAGTTCAAAAGGTTTGGAAGAATTGTAAACATCTTAAATATATTATTATCCTGAATGAACACGAAGATGTAACTGCTAATGAGAATTTATTCACATTCAAGCAGATTCAGGAAAAAGGAAAAAGTATTCAGAAAAATAATCCTGATCTTCTAAAAAAATTTTCAGCTGGAATTAAAGGTGATGATGTTTGCACAATTATCTACACTTCAGGAACTACGGGTGAACCTAAAGGAGTTATACTAACTCATGAAAATATTATTTCGAACGTTAATGCTGTGCTAGATGTTTATCCGATAACTAAGGAAGATGTTTTTCTTTCATTCCTTCCATTGTGTCATATATTTGAGAGAATGGGTGGTTACTATACAGCATTTGCTGCAGGTTGTACAGTTTATTATGCCGAAAGTATTGAAAAAGTTGCAACTAATCTCCTTGAAGCACGACCAACTTTGATGACATCCGTTCCAAGACTTTTTGAAAGAATTCAGTCACGCATTATAAAAAATGTGGAAAGCCAGTCAGTGACAAAGCAAAAGATTTTTTATTGGGCTTTAGATATCGGGAAAAAATATTGTGCTGAAAAAAAGAAAGGCTCAGTACCACTGGCGCTTTCAACGAAATACAAAATTGCTGACAAACTAGTATTCAAAAAGATCAGAGAACGGACCGGAGGAAGATTAAGATTTTTCATATCGGGAGGTGCTGCATTATCAAAAGAACTTGGAGAATTTTTTGAAGCTGCCGGGATCAAGATTGTTGAAGGATACGGATTAACAGAGTCCTCACCTGTAATAACTGCAAACAGATTTGATGACTATAAATTCGGAACTGTCGGCAAACCATTGCCCGGTGTGGAAGTCAAAATTGCTTCTGATGGTGAAATACTTGCACGCGGTCCGAACATTATGAAAGGTTATTACAAAAAGAAAAAAGAAACAGAGGAAACTATAATTAACGGATGGCTGCATACCGGTGACATTGGTGTCTTTGATTCTGAAGGCTACTTGATGATCACAGATCGAAAAAAGCATCTATTTAAAACAAGTTCTGGCAAATACATTGCACCATCGCACATTGAAAATATTTTCCTCAGCAGTAAATACATAGATCAATTTGTACTCATCGGTGATAAGAGAATGTTCCTGAGCGCACTTATTGTTCCCGATTATGAAGCTCTTAAAGAATATGCTGATGCTCATAAAATAGCTTATAAAAATGAAGCGGAATTAACAAGCAATGAGCAAATTTACAAATTGATTGAAGATGATATGGCCAAGCTGCAAAAACAGCTGGCAAATTATGAAAGAGTTAGAAAATTTGCACTGCTTGATAAACCATTCACCATTGAAACGGGTGAAATAACTCCAAGTCTTAAGATCAAACGGAAAGTTGTTGAAGAAAAATACAATTACCTTATTGAGCAAATGTATTACGGTGGGATGGATAAGAACTAAAGTCGCTTCAGTGGTCTGAATTGTTATTCCAGAGATTCCGATTTAAGTCGGAATCACCCGGAATCTATTTCAATGCAGATTCAGATACTGGACAAGCCAGAATGACAGTCATTAAAAAATTCGTCCCATCATAGATATCATAAGCTTCTCATCACATTTATCATCTTTTGGTGCAGAATACTGTTTGTTGCCAGAATTCTTTTTGAGTAGATGTCAATTTTATTTCCATCAAAATCAGTGACGATTCCTCCAGCCTCTTCCACAATTAATTTTCCAGCACAAATATCCCAGGGATGAAGTGAGACTTCCCAGAAACCATCAAAAACTCCGTTTGCAACATAGCAAAAATCAATTGCTGCTGAACCAAGTCTTCTGATTGCACGTGCGTGTTTTAAAAACTCAATGAATCTTTCAAAAGCTTTGTCTGGATTTTCTTTTATGTCGTACGGAAATCCAGTAACAAGAACACTGTGTCCGAGATTTTCATTTTTGCTTACACCGATTATTCTTCCATTTTCAAAACTGCCGCTTCCTTTTTCTGAAGAGTAAACAACATCTCTCATAACATCGTAAACAACTCCGGCAATTGTTTCACCATTTTTCTGAACTCCGATTGATACAGCAAAGATTGGAAGCCCGTGTGCAAAATTTGTTGTTCCATCCAGCGGATCAACAACCCAGAGATACTCAGTCCCGACTTTGTCGGGATTCGATTCACTTCCCTCTTCTGCAAGTATTCCATGTGACGGATATTTTTTTCTGATGAAATCTGTGATAAGTTTTTCAGAAGCTTTGTCCGTTTCTGTTACAAGATTCAGTTCATTCGTCTTGAATTCAATTGAATGAGATTTACCGAAAGCATTTCTTATTAGCTCACCAGCTGTTTTTGAAATTTGAATTATGTCGTCAATCATAAAGTCAACTTTTTTGATTTCAAATATAAAGCTAAAACTTTTTGCAGGTCTTCAAAGTTCAAATCAATGGAAAGAAATTGATATATTTCGACTGAATTTATGTTTAATAAAGGAGAAGTTTTTTGGAAAATTTAAAGGAACTGGATTTGCATCCATCCGATGGTAATTCAATTGTTGATAGTATCCCCGAAGAGATGCCTATACTGCCGCTGAGAGACATAGTTATTTTCCCATATATGATATTTCCAGTGCTCGTTGGAAGAGAGCAGTCAATCAGAGCAGCAAACTTTGCAGCAGAACACACAAAATATATTTTCTTATCCACTCAGAAAAAATCAGGCGTAGAAGATCCAACAGAAAAGGATTTATATCCGGAAGTAACAGTTGCAAAAATCGTTCAGATATTAAAGCTGCCAAACGGTCTTATGAAAATATTGGTTGATGGTTTGTTCCAGGCAAGGATAATTGGATTCACCAGTAATAAAAGTTTCTTTGAAGGAAAGATTGAGTTAATCCTTCCTACTCTTGATAACGACCATGAAATGAACGCGATGATAAGGCAGATGACTCAACTATTTAAAGATTATGTGAAGATCAGCAAGAATGTACCGAAAGATACAATTACAGCTTTTGATAATATTGAAGAGCCTGACAGGAAACTTTTTTACGCAGCAGCAAACATTAATCAATCCATTGAAGTGAAACAGGCAATACTTCAAAAGTTTACAATCAAAGAACAATATCTTGAAGTTATAAAAGTACTCAACTCAGAAATAGATATCCTGCGGATTGAAAAAGAGATAGATAATAAGGTACAAGAGAATATTGCAAAGACTCAACGCAAGTTTATCATACAGGAACAGATAAAAATATTGCAGGATGAACTTGGCGAAGATGAAGATGCCTCACCTGAATTTGCAAAGATACGCGACCAAATAAAAAAAGCTAAGATGCCAAAAGAAATTGAGGATAAAGCTCTTGAAGAATTCAACAAGCTTAGAAAAACTCCTTCGATGTCCCCCGAATCAACTGTAATAAGAAATTATCTCGATTGGCTTGTTGGGGTTCCATGGAGCAAGAAATCAAAAGACGACTTAAACATCAACCATGTTCAAAAAATTCTTGATGAGGATCATTTCGGACTTGAGAAACCAAAAGAAAGAATAATCGAGCACATCGCTGTTCTGAATTTGGTAAAGCAAATGAAGGGACAGATTTTATGTTTTGTTGGACCTCCGGGAGTGGGAAAAACTTCTCTCGGCAAATCAATTGCCCGCGCTCTTGGAAGAAATTTTGTCAGGATCAGTCTCGGCGGCGTTCGTGACGAAGCAGAAATAAGAGGACACAGAAGAACATACATTGGTTCAATGCCCGGTAAAATTATTCAGTCAATGAAAAGAGCAGGCACGATTAATCCTGTTATTCTCTTAGATGAAATTGATAAGATGAGTATGGATTTTAGAGGCGATCCATCGTCAGCAATGCTAGAAGTTCTTGATCCGGAACAGAATCATACTTTCAATGACCATTATCTTGAAGTTGATTACAATCTGCAGCAGGTTATGTTCATTACTACTGCAAACATTCGTTATA
>CAZLJI010000253.1:0-4440 GCA_964559565.1 uncultured Ignavibacteriaceae bacterium
CGATTGCAGCTTTTATTATCAGCGATCAAAAGGCAATGGCAACTTCAACGCAAGTGCATAGTGCAATGTTGAGCGCAGAGTTTGATAAATATCTTTCTGAACTGAAAGGCGAAGGGAAAACGGTTTCAATTAATGCTGAAGAAATTTACCAGGTAAAATGCGCTTCCTGCCATAAGTGGGATCAGAAACTTGTTGGACCCGCGCACCTTGATGTGCTTCCTAAGTATGCCGGTAAAGAAGCACAGCTTATTGCTTTCATTCGCAATCCTATTAAAGTTGATCCTGCTTATCCTCCGATGCCTAATCCGGGATTAAAACCGACTGAAGCTGATGCAATTGCAAAATATTTATTGGAGACTTACAACGAAAAGAATAAATGATTCTTTCGCGCAACTATCTCTTCTTTACAACCACTTCTTCAGGAGGGGAGCAATATAGATTGAATTATAATTCCCTAATCATTAACTTCGTAAAAATTTTACTTCAATATTATAAGGCCTAAAAATGAAATATAACTTTCTTTTAACAGCGTTTTTGCTTTTTGCTTTTTCAGTCATATCATTTGGACAATTGGATTCTATTTACTACCAAGGACCTTCCCAGGGAAATCAGCCAACAGGGGCTATGCAGAATACAAATACTTTCCCAGATGGACCTGAAATAATTCAAAGTGGAGAAACCAGAGTCATTCCTTCTGTTGATACTAGGATAGAAACCGAACCTTCTTTAATTGATGTCGATGTATCCCAACTTCCTGAGTATGTATACGTCGAGGACACTAATATTGGTGAAAATCCTCAAGTTGTTCTTGATGGAGAGGGAGTCTTATTAAATAAATTTCAGGGATTTTTGGCTACAAATGCCATTCCCCCAGATCCATCAATGGCAGTTGGTCCCAACCATATAGTAGCAACTGTGAATGGATTTCCTTCATTCTTTAGAATATTTGATAAGCAAGGTAATGTCCTAAAAACCATAAGTGTATCAGCCTGGTTTTCACCAGTTTCTGCGGATGAATCTGGTGATGGTCAGGTAATTTACGATCACTTTGCCAACAGATGGGTATTATCGTTTATGCAGGTTAACGAAACTAATCAAACGGGCGCAAATTTAATTGCATATTCAGATGATGATGACCCTATCGGAGTATGGTATGTATATAGGTTTGATACAAAAAAACATGGTTCTATACAATCAAATACCTGGGGAGATTATCCGCAAATTGGCTTTGATGATGAAGCCATTTACATAGCGACTAGGATTTTTGGATTTGCCGGTGGTTGGTTTGGTACGAAAATGAGAGTGATTAGAAAATCGGAATTGTACAGTGCGAATGGTGGACCTGTATCCTGGTGGGATTTCTGGGATTTAAGACAGCCAAATGCAAATCCCACAGCAGGTGCACGATTAGATAATATTCATCCAACTTTTAGCTACACACCAGGTCAAAGTGGTTATCTCTTTTATTCACACGGTGATATGGCGAATTGGTATGTTCTGTATAAATTTATAAATCCAACAGCTAATCCACCTCGTTTACGTGGAAAGCAAATGCCTTCATCAATTTATTACGCTACTCCAAATGCAGTTCAATTAGGTGGTGGTACAGCACTTGAATCTGGAGGGAGTGTGACAAGAACGGCACCAATAATAAGAGATGGGAAAATGTACGTGGCACATTCTACTGGGAATACTACAAGTCCTAGTCAGGGTGCTAGTGCAAAGTATGTAATTGTAGATTTGAACACACCGGCAGTGATTGAAGAAGCTGAACTTGGAGCTCTTAATTATTATTATATCTATCCAACTCTTGCAGTTGATGCGGACCATAACATAGGTATGACATTTACACGCTCAGCTACGACTGAATATCCCGGTGCATTTTTCACCACTAAGAAGGCTACGAACCCATCAGGATTAAGTCCGAGTACGGCGGTACAAGTAGGTTTAGGAAATTACCAGCAAGTATCTCAGAATAGAAATAGATGGGGAGATTATTTTGCAATTGGATTAGATCCAGCTACTAACCATGAAATATATCTTCATACCGAATATGCTAATACTGGAAACAGCTGGGCTACAATGATTGGACAAATTATTGCAGCACCATTTGTTGGTGTTCGAGCATATGTTTATCCAAGTGCTTTTGATTTCAAAGAAGTTGAAACAGGTACAAAAAGCCAAAATGCTTCTGTCATCATTACTAATTATGGTGATGCAGATTTACTAATTTCTAATATTCCATCATCTTTTGACGATTTTAACTTTGAATCAACTGTCTCTTTTCCTTTAACAATAGCTTCATATGATTCAGTAACACTTGAGTTTAGCTACTCACCGACTGGTGAAGGAGCGGACAATGTAGTTTATCCGGTAACTTCAAACGATCCTCTGCTAAGTGGCGTGAGTTTAAGTGGATCTGGATACGATGTTGTTCTTGCTTCAGAAAAAACTTTTTACGCTTCTTCTGGTTTACAGAACAGTGGTAACATATTGAGTATCGATCCAACTACCGGTGCGGGAACGACTATCGGTTTATCATTATTTAATGAAGTTACCAGTATAGCGATAAATCCTGTTGATGGAAAAATGTATGGTTTAGCTGCTGGTACAGGTTCTTCAGATCTTTTAAAGATAAATGTGGGTGAAGGAGATGCACATATTTATTTTACTTTAAATATCACTCAAATGGCCGGGATTGCATTTGACACATCAGGTGTTCTTTATGGAATGTCAAGAACCGGTGAACTACACACAATAGATTTGACTAATGGTTCTACAAATTTGGTAGTTGATGCCGTTGGTTCATATTTAGGTATTACTTTTCATCCTGAGACTAATGAACTCTGGGCAACATCTCGTGCAGTTGCTCCTCCAAACAGAGAAGCTATATTTAAAGTTAACCTGACAACCGGTGATACAACTATTGTTGGCTATACCGGATTAGGTAAGCAGACCAATACTATTGCCTTTGATGAAAACTTAAATCTTTTCGGAGTGATAGGTTCTACTTCAGAGTTGAATGATTTCGTTAGTATAAATACCTCAACTGGAGTCGGATCGGTAATCGGCTCAGTCGGCTTTAAACATATTTTAGGTCTTGCTTATCTTGATCAGATATTAACGAGCGTTGAAGGTGAGGACAATGAAACCATTCCATCAGATTATGCTCTAAAGCAAAATTACCCAAATCCATTTAATCCAATTACAAAGATTGATTTTTCGCTTCCTGCAGAATCAAATGTCAAGTTGATAATTTATAACATACTCGGCCAGGAGGTCATTCAGTTAGTTAATAATCAAATGTCCGCAGGAAATCATTCAGTAACCTGGAATGCAAATGACGCAGGTGGAAATCAACTTACTAGTGGAATCTATCTTTACAAGTTAACGGCTTCTGGTGTTAACGGTGGTGAGTTTCAGGATATCAAAAAGATGATACTTCTCAAATAGTAATTCGTATTATTTCTCATAAAATCCCTTCGAATTTTCATTTGGAGGGATTTTTTTATACAGTATAATTTCTTAATCAATAAATAATATTCTTGAAAGATAAAAATGAGCCTTCATAAAATATTTTATATTCTGATGACGTTGTTAGTTTATTCAGGCGAATTATTTCCCCAACTTGATTCGGTATATTATCAAGGACCTTCTCAAGGTAGTGTAAGCAGCGGTGCGATGCAAACTACTGATAATTTTGGTGCAAATGATTCATTTCAATTACCGCCTCGTCAAAGAGAACCCAGGATATTAAGTAATGAGCCAACGTATCTGGATTTGGATGACTCTCAGTTACCAGAATACTTTTATATAGACGATAAGAATACATCAGGCAATAATTCAATAGGTAATGGACAGACAGTTTTAATAAATAGCTTTCCGGGCATTGAGAAGACAAATGCAAATCCTCCTGATCCAATCATGGCGGCAGGACCCAATCATGTAATAGCCTTTGTTAATGGATTTCCATCAAGATTTAGAATTTTCGATAAAAATGGAAATGTGCTGAAAACTATTAATTCTGCTTCATGGTGGTCACCTGTTTCACCTGATGAGTACGGTGATCCACAAATCCTGTATGACCATTATGAAGGCAGATGGATACTTCAGGTTTTACAGATAAACGAATCAAATTTTACAGCAGCAAATTTAATTGCATATTCAGATGATGAAGATCCTTTAGGAACCTGGTATGTCTACAGATTAGACACCAAATTGCACGGTACGGTATCTTCAAATACCTGGGGTGATTATCCGAAAATGGGTTACGACGAAGAAGCAATTTATATTAATACACGTTGTTTTCAATTTAGCGGTGGTGGATTACTTTATAATAAATTAAGAATAATCAACAAGGCTGAGCTATATGCAAGTAACGGCGGACCCTTAACCTGGAATGACATCTGGGATATCAGAGCACCAAGTTCACTTGGGCAT
>CAZLJI010000254.1:0-4411 GCA_964559565.1 uncultured Ignavibacteriaceae bacterium
ACTGCCGTTCATTGGAAAATCCCGGCAGATATCCTAAGTTTAAACAGAGCACTGGTTTGGATGAAAATGTAATCCAATTCTTAAAAGAGAAGAACGATGTAAAAGATTTTCTTGAATCTGTTTATTCTATCGTCGATAAATCAGTAAAGAATTATATTAATCGTGAGTTTAGAGATTTGATGATAAATTTCGGTTGCACTGGAGGACAACATCGTTCAGTTTATTGCACAGAAAAACTTGCCCAACATCTTAAAGAAAATTTCAATGTTGTAGTGGAAGTAAATCATTCCCAACTTGCTAGAAATGATAATCATTAATGCGTGCAATGATTCTTGCTGCTGGCCTGGGGACGAGACTTAAACCACTAACTGATTCAACTCCAAAAGCATTAGTTAAGATAAACGATCACACTCTGCTTGAATTACAAATCAAAAAACTTAAAGCTGAAGGATTTGATAAAATCATCATCAACATTCATCATTTTGCTAAGCAGATTAAAGATTATCTTAAACAAAATAATTTTTTCGAATGCAACATTGAGTTATCGGATGAAAGCTCAAAACTTCTTGATACAGGCGGCGGATTAAAGAAGGCCGAACACTTCTTTTCTGATGGGAAACCATTCCTTGTTTATAATGTAGATATACTTTCGAACATCAATTTGATGAAATTGATGGACTTCCATCTGGCTTCGAAAAACATTGCCTCATTAGCAATTCAGGATCGGGAATCATCTCGCAAATTTTTATTTGATAAAAATAAGATTCTTTGTGGATGGATGAGCAAAAAATCCGGCGAGAAAATAATTACAAGAGATGAGCAATCTGAATTCTTCGCTTATTCTTTCAGCGGCATACAGATAGTTGATCCGAGAATATTTAAATACTTCCCGGATAAAAATGTCTTTTCTTTAGTCGAGCTATATTTGCTTGCTGCAAAAGAAGAAAAAATAAATGGCTATGTTCATGGTGAAGATGAATGGATTGATTTTGGAAAAATGGAAAATTTAATTGAGGCTGAAAAGATCTTCCATAAAATCAGGTATACCTATCAAGTCTGAACTTCTCCCCTAAATAAAGTTTTTTGACTTCTTCATCATTTGCAAGAGCATCGGCACTTCCCTGCTTGAAGATCACTCCATCGATTAATATATATGCCTTATCAACTATGCTTAGTGTCTCGTGAACATTATGGTCTGTGATTAAAATCCCGATTCCCCTGTTTTTCAGATTTGCCACAATGTTCATTATATCCTCAACTGCAATCGGATCAATTCCTGCAAATGGTTCATCCAGCAGAATAAAATTTGGATCGGTTGCAAGAGCACGGGCAATTTCAGTTCTTCTTCTCTCCCCACCGCTTAATTGAAAGCCTTTACTTTTTCTGATTTGAGTTATTGATAATTCATTTAGAAGACTTTCACATTTTTTAATTCTTGCATCCTTATCAAGATTGGTCATCTCAAGTACCGCAAGAATATTTTCCTCAACTGTAAGTCTTCTGAAGATGGAAGCTTCCTGAGGAAGATAACCTATTCCCATCCGTGCACGTTTATACATTGGTATTTTTGTTATTTCCTCTTCATCAAGAAAAACTTTGCCAGCATCTGGTTTGATCATTCCGGTTATCATGTAGAATGTCGTTGTCTTTCCTGCACCATTTGGACCGAGCAAACCAACAATTTCTCCTTTAGAAACCTGAACAGATGCTTTATTAACAACCTTTCTCTTCTTATAAATTTTAACGAGCGATTCGCTTCTTAAAGTTTTACTCATCTTCCTGCTGATTCATTAAAAAATCTTTTTTTAGTGGACGGTTTTCCTTTAAAACAAATTTAGGTAAAGTAAATGTTCTTTCTAAACCTTCAACTTTAACTTCGGGATGATATTCGCTCGTTGGCGAACCAAACAATTTCACCTGATCAATTTCATTTTCAAAAAAAACTAAAACTGCTTTGTGTGCAGTTGATTTTACAAGACCATTTGGTACGTCTTCATCATAAAGATAATAAATCGACTGAACCTTACCAGCAAACTCTGCGCGCTCTAATCGATTGTTTGAGAAGTAAAGATGAACGCTGTCGGATGATGTTTGATCAAATCTTTTATCAAAATATTTATTCTGTGAGAGCATAATTGAATTATTGTTTACCAAAAGATCTTTAATCTGGCCATCTTCAAGGTTGATTGTAATTGAATCCCCGGTAAGTTGTGAACTTTCATACCATAGGACTGGTTTATCAGCATCGCCGCTTATTCTATCAGTAATAATTTTTTCATCATCACGATAATATGTAGTCAGGTCATTGACGGAAGCAAATCCTCCTCTTAAAATTTTTACTGAGTCTGTAGCTTTGAAATAATTTGTCCCGTTACGAAAACTTTCCATTGATTCGCTTTTGATCAGCAGAGTATCTATAGAAAACATGTACACCGAATCTTCTTCTGTATTGAAAGTAGTGTCAACTTGCATCAGTAACGGATTTTCATCAATCAGAGTATATTTTAATTGACCATCATCTTCGAGATGTTCACCAAAAATGGTAAGGTTATCCTTCAAGTTTTGTATACTGACATTTCCATCTGCAAGACTATACTTTGTTCTCCTGAGATGAGTTAATGTGTCTGCTGTAATTATATTATAACTATCGTTGATTTTGACATTTCCAATCGCTACCGACTTATCCATGTTTTTAAAGTATGTAAGTTCATCAGCGAGCATAGTTGTTGTAGAATCAACGAGTTTAACATTTGTTTGAAAGAATGCACGTGATTCATCAAAAAAATATTCTCCGCTGTCAGCTGAGAGAATCACCTCTGTATCATCCAGAATTATTCCGGAGGTGCTTTTAGTTTTTCTGAGATTCCCAAAGTAATAACCTTTTTCAGTTTTGAGAGTAAGGCTATCCTGCGTAGCAATTACATTACCAATTAACTCAGCTTCATTTCGGGCAAGATATTGGATTGCTTTGTTGCAAGTTACAAATACATTTCCCTGAGAGAGCTGGACGTTTCCATTAACTTCCCGTACAGATTCACCTTCAACAAATTTTCCTACGAGGCTATCTCCAATTACAGTAATTTTTTCATCTTCACTTTGGGAATAAATCGAGATACAAAGAATGAATAGGCAGATAGAAAGAAAAGATAATCTAATCATTACTCTTTTTTCGCCCTGGTGATATAAGTGATGTTGTAGATAACATAATTCCTCAGATGCTGATCAGATTCGAAACCATAGCCCTCAATATGTTCATCCGGTGATTCGATGGTTACAAATTTATCAGAAACAATTTTTTTATCCTTATCGCGCCACTTTAACTCATCGGTTTTAACAACAATTCCGCTGTCGTTTACAGCAACAACACTGTCAATCGCATAAAGGTCATTTGTTTTTTCATCAACCCTGCCGCGATTGGAAGTTAGTGTTGTAGTTTTTATTTCCAGTGAATTGAAGAATTCTACTTTAACTCCGTCTTCAAGAATTGTTTCTTTTCTTGTATTAAAAACCTGCAGATGTCCGGCATAAAGTATCGCTGCAGTTTTCCCCGAATCAGTAAAGAAGACGGTTGAGTTCCAACTCTCCTGTGCTGGTAATTCTTCAGCAATAAATGAAGCATCAACTTTCGGTTTGACATCTTTGCCCGTGCAGCTTACTAAAATCAAAAGCACAATGATTAGGAGAGAAAATTTCATCTTCTCTGGAGCCCGAGATTAACAAGATCATGCAAATGAAGAATACCAATTGGTTTTTTCTCCCGATCAGCAACAATTAATGAAGTTATTTTGTGGCTTTCCATAATTTGCAGTGCAAAAGATGCGAGGAATTCTTTATCAGTAACCTTTGGATTTTTTGACATAATATCTGTTGCAACCAGATTTTTTACATCCATTGTTTTCTCGAGAAGTCTTCTCAGATCTCCATCAGTGATTACACCTGCTAATTTCCCATCTTTATTTACTACGCAGGTTGTTCCTAATCGTTTACTTGTCATCTCAAGTATGACATCTTTGATAGAAGAATCTTCTTTAACAACGGGAACTCCTTCTCCCTTTATCATTATTTCATCAATCTTCAGAGACAATCTCTAGCCAAGACTACCACCGGGATGGAGCAAAGCAAAATCCTCAGCAGTAAAACCTCTTTTTTCAAGTAATGCAACTGATAGAGCATCACCCATCACAAGTGTTGCCGTAGTTGATGATGTCGGTGCTAAATCATGTGGACAGGCTTCTTCTTTGACACTGATGTTAAGGAATATATCACTATCCCTGACAAGTGGAGAGTTAGGATTTCCTGCCATGGCTATTAACTTCACTCCAAGTCGTTTAAACATTGGCAGAAGTTTAGAAATTTCATCAGTCAAGCCGCTCTTCGAAATAACTATCACAACATCTTCTTTCCTCACCAT
>CAZLJI010000255.1:0-4389 GCA_964559565.1 uncultured Ignavibacteriaceae bacterium
TTATTATTCTGCTTTTTGCATCGCTCTCCTTCAATCTGTTCACTCCATTTGCAAGTGCATGTCCAATTGCAGTTCCATCCTGAATCATTCCGCTTCGGATATCAACTAGTAAATTTCTTAAAACGTTGTAATCAATAGTGAGAGGACATTGTGTAAAAGCTTCCCTTGAAAAAATAACTAACCCAATCCTGTCTGAAATTCTTCCTTCAACAAAATTATCAATCACATTTTTAGCAGCCTCAAGCCGGTTTGGCTTAAAATCCTCCGCAAGCATGCTTCCCGAAATATCCAGAACCATTGCGATATCGATACCTTCAGTTGTAACATTTTCACCTGAAGAAAAACTTTGTGGTCTCGCAAGAGCAACTATCAATAATCCGATTGCTATCAATCTAACTGCAAATGGAATATGTCTAAATCTTTCGCGGAATGTTGCCGGAACATCTTTAAAGATATTAATGGAAGAATAGGTCACAGAAGATTGGGTTTTCATTCCTTTAAAAAAATACCAGGCAATCATCAATGGAATGATCAATAGAAAATATAAAACCCATGTATATGCAAATGTTATTCCACTAAACATTTTGCACCTCTTCTTCAACCAGAACCTGATCTTTTGGAATAGTGCTGTTCACAATTTCCTTTGCTTGATTCATCATTGCTTCATTTACTGATGGAAGCGGAATGAACTTTGCAAATTTCACAAGATCGGCATTGTTTAAGAATTCGTTTGTAATGCTTAAAATATTTTCTGCTGAAGGAACCCTTTTAAGCTGCTGCATTTGCTCGGAGGTAGTCAGTTCCAATGCTGGCAGATTGAATCTCTCTTCAAAATAACCACGGATAATACCAGTTATGTTTGAATGATATTCTTTCACTTTTCCTTTTTGCCAGAGCTTCTCATTTTCCAGAATATTTAGCGCTGTTAAAGCTCGTACGTGAGCAGGAATTTTTATTATCTTCTTTTTAACAGGCTGTTCAGCTTTTTTCTTCTTATATCTCCTGTACAAGTAGTAAGAAGCAGCTAGAATTATTAATACAATCAGGGCAACTAATAAAATAAATTTCCAATCCAGCGGAATTGTCAAAGGATCTTTTACATCTTTGATATCCGCCTGCTGCTCAATTTGCATTGTGTGTACGGTAAACGTAACTGGATTTGAAAGCGCTATTTTTTCTTCATTCACACCTTGAATTTTATAACGCACAGCAATTGGTGAAATGGTTATTGAACCAGAATCGTAATAAGAAATTACGTATCTAAAAGTAGAAGACTTTATCTTGTTTTCTTCTTTTGAAACTGGGGGAAGCTCTCTTATCAATTCAACTTTTTTCAGACTATCCCTTATGATGGGAGTAGTTAGCTCAATATTATTTTCAGCTCTGATTTCAAGAGTGTAATTAATATAATCGCCAACTAGATAATCGCTTGAATCAACGGAAGCGAGGACAGAAATAGATTGAGCTGATAAATTGATACTCAGCAGGAGTAGAAGAACAAAATATTGGATTGCTCTCTTTACCATCTTTTCTCACGCATTCTGAAAAAATTTATCAGAGGAGTAATGTAATTGGCTCCTGCCTGAACGTAAACACTGTCAAGTCTGCTGGTAATAAATAGTGATCTTCTTTTTGTCTGAATCTCCTGTCTTCTTTTGCGAAGTGATTGTTGTATACGAGTGCTGCTTGTATCTAACCAGCGTTCCTCATTTGTTTCAGCGTCAGTGAGTTTTATCAAACCAATTTTGGGAATCTCAGACTCACGTCTGTCATCGAGTACAATTCCAATCAGATCGTGTTTCTTACCAACTACTCTCAATATTTTTTCATACCCATCATCCATAAAATCAGAAAGGAGAAAGACAATAGAACGTTTCTTTATTGCACCATTCATAAATTCCAAAGCGCTGCGAAGGTTCGTTTTGTTTCCTTCAGGTTCAAATGAAAGCACATCCCGCACAATTCTTAAAACGTGTGAATTCCCTTTTCTTGGAGGGACAAACTTTTCAACTTTATCTGTAAACAGAATCAATCCGACTTTATCGTTATTCTTTAATGCAGAGAAAGCAAGTATTGCACTTAATTCAGCCGCAACTCTTTGTTTTGTTTTTGAGAGTGAACCAAACATCTGTGAGCCGCTTAAATCAACCATTAAAATAACAGTGAGCTCTCTTTCCTCTTCGAATATTTTTACGAATGGGTGGCCAAATCGTGCGGTAACATTCCAATCAATATTTCTGATGTCATCGCCAAACTGATATTCACGCACTTCAGAAAATTCCATTCCTCTTCCTTTAAATACAGAATGGTATTCTCCTGAAAAGACCTGATTCACAAGTCCTTTAGTCCGGATTTCAATTTGCCTAACTTGTTTTAATAATTCTTTAGTGAGCATGGCCCTCACCTTTATCCTCTCCCAAAGGGAGAGGAGGTATTTTCCATCTTACATTTTCCATTAAACATCTTCCATCCTTAAGGCACTGCTATCTTATTCAAAATTTCACTGATGATTGATTCAGAAGTAATTTCTTCTGCTTCAGCTTCATAAGTGACCGCAACTCTGTGTCTCATTACATCATAGCAAATTGCTCTTACATCTTCAGGGATTACGTATCCCCGTCTCTTAACGAATGCCATTGCTTTTGCACCGAGTGCTAGATTTATTGTTGCTCTTGGTGATGCGCCGTAACTTATCAATTCTGCCAGCTTATCTAATCCAAACTGTTTTGGCTTACGGGTTGCGAATACAATATCAAGAATATACTTCTCTATTTTTTCATCAATATAAACTTCCTGAATTAATTTTCTTCCTCTGAGAATATCTGCAGGAGAAATAACCGGATTTGGCGTCCCCATTGTATCATTAATATTATGCCTCATTATCTCCAGTTCTTCCTTACGATCGGGATATGTAATTTTTATTTTTAGCATAAACCTGTCAACCTGTGCTTCAGGCAGTGGATACGTTCCTTCCTGTTCAATTGGATTTTGTGTTGCAAGGACGAGAAATGGTTCTTCAAGCTTGAATGTTTGCTCACCAATAGTTACCTGTCGTTCCTGCATTGCCTCAAGAAGAGCGCTTTGAACCTTTGCAGGTGCACGGTTAATTTCATCAGCAAGAATAAAGTTTGAAAATAAAGGACCTTTCCTGATGAAAAAATTTCCATCCTTCTGATTATAAATTTGTGTTCCGATTAAATCAGCAGGAAGAAGATCAGGTGTAAATTGAATACGCTGGAATTTTGCTTTCATTGCTGCAGCGAGAGTCTTGATTGCAAGAGTTTTGGCAAGTCCTGGAACACCTTCAAGTAGGATGTGTCCATTACCCAATAAACCAATCACAAGTCTCTCCACCATTTCTTTCTGACCAACGATTACTTTTCCGATTTCAGAAAAAAGCAGATCGACAAAAGCACTTTCTTGTTTTATTTTTTCATTTAACTGTGCAATATCCACTGTAAACCTCTTAATAATTAAAATAGTTTGATAAAATTAAGGAATTTAAGCCGAAGGCTTATCAGCCCCTGGCTGAAAATCAGATTAGACGAGGGCAAACTTATGAATGTTGCATTTTTTAATCAAGAAAATACACTATGACCAATAATTATTGACCTTATGCCTTCTCAAACAACCAGATCTGAATTCAAATTATACCGGAACTTTAATTTCTATTATAATTAAATTTGAAATGATGAAACTAATCTTTTCAGTATTGTTATTCAGTTTTCAACTAAGCTTTGCTCAAGGCAATTATGTTGCAGTGATTACAGATCCACAAATTGGTCCGCAAATCAATGCAATGAACCTGATTGAAGTCGTTGGAAACATTAACAATCAACAAAATATTTCTCAGGTTGTTGTTCTTGGAAATATTACGGCAAATGGAAAGTTCGATGAATTTATCTGGGCTCAGGAAATACTGGATGAGCTTACTGCCCCTTACTTTGTTGTTGGAGGTGAAAAAGATTATCTCCTGAGTGATGGTAGAGGGTCTGAAATTTCTTTGCTTTGGGGAGATGATAAAAATATTTTCAGTTCTAAAAATTTTTCTGCGATTTGTTTAAATACATTCCTACCTGATTTTCCTTCAAAAAAATATATCGATGTGGAGACAATGAAATGGCTCGATGATAAATTATCAGACCCGAAATTTCCCAGACTTCTCACCTTTTCTTATCATCCCATCAAAATGGCAGATAATAGTAATGAGTTTTTTGAAATGATTCTGAATAAAAAAATATATTCATTTGTTGGTAAAGAAGATAAATCTGTAAAAGCTAAATCAACGTTCGAAGGTTTATACCTGAACAGAAGAGATGGATGGGGTTATTTATTAGTTTCCACAAATAAAGATTCAATTTACATAAAAAAAATATTAAGCGAAGAGAT
>CAZLJI010000256.1:0-4376 GCA_964559565.1 uncultured Ignavibacteriaceae bacterium
CACCTGCGCGTTTATCCCACCACATTTGTGTACCATAGAATATATCTTTTTCAACCACATTGAACGGGAAATTTGTGTTTAACGACTTCTCTTCATCAGCATACGCCATTCTGAATGGAGGCCTGTTATGGGAAGCGGCATAATCGGAAGCAACGCCGGTAAGAAGCGGAACATCCGTCCGTCTGGCTTCTGCCCATCCTTCAACGCTTTGTTTAAATAAACATATCCATTTTTGAAGTGCTATTTTTTTGAGATTTGGTGTTGTTCCACTATTCCATGCTACTTCGGGTTGTGTAAGGAATGTATTGATTGCATCTGCTGTAATCTTGCCACTCTCTTCGCATGATTTTCTGATACCCATTTCGTAAGCTGCTTTGGCATCTCCACTTACGAGGTTTCTTTGATAGGCCTCAGCCAAACAAAAATATACTTCAGCACAATTCATGTAAGGCACAAAACCTTTGGGATCATTCATAAACCAATCACCGATATGCGATCTATTAAAACTATTATTTAAAGTATCAGCTTTATCATTTGGCCCAAATCTGTGACCGCTATACTTTCCATAAGCATTTTTGTCAGCATAAACAGATAACCGAGGGTCATTATTATTCTGAAGGGCATCAATAATAGGTTGTTGCAATCTCCACCCAGATGTTTTTGGTGCATTGCCTACCGTTCCCATTGATTCGTACCAAATTTCCTGGTCGGGAGCAACACCGGGAAAGTACCAGTAGGCATTATCGCTGTTCGCTGTCATTATTGGATATTTTGTCGGATTGCCCAGAACCTCCTGAATAACAGCCTTTGCTGCTACTTCATTTGCCGATGACATGCGGATGGCTACCCTTAATCTCAGAGAGTTACAAAACTTTTTCCATTTATTGATATCGCCCTTTAACATGAAGTCGCCTACACCAATTGCCGAACCATTTGTGTCAAACTTATCGGCAGCAGTTTTTAGCTCTGCAAGGATAGTATTATAAACTGTTTCCTGAGAATCATAAACAGGGTACAAAACACCGTCACCCAGTTGAAATGCTTCAGTGTAAGGAATGTCTCCCCACATATCAGATGCTTTATGCGCATTATATGCCCTGAATGTTAAAGCCGCTGCGTATAAATTGTCATTACCTTCTTCAAGAGCCAGCCTCATTGCGTCAGTTGAATAGGTCATTGTAATATACATGCTTCTCCACATGCTATTGTTAATATCCACCCTGTACTCATAATCAGGAGCACCTATGTAACCTGAATATGCTCCGGCATAATAGCAGTCCAATCTTGTTCCAAACAAAGTCTCCGCCGAAGTAATCATTGATGACCCCAATACATTCGTACCGGGCACTATCGTGGCTGAATTGGGATTGGTGTTCATTTCGTTAAAATCACTCGTACAAGCTACTATGAAAATCAGCACACCAGACAGTAACAGCAATTTGATTTTTATTATATTTTTCATAATTTTCATCTTTTTAATCATTTATTAAAAGTTCACTTTAAGCTTCAATCCATAACTTCTGGTTGTCGGTATCTGGAAATTTTCAAAACCAACGCCTGCTTCACCACCACCGAAACCTACTTCCGGATCAATACCCAGATCTTTTGTTGATTTATCCTGATAAAGAATTGCAAGATTTCTTCCAATCAGCGAAAGATTAAGCTTCTGAATCCATTTTACTTTCTGCACATTAAAGTCATACCCAAATACCAATTCGCGTAATTTAACGTAACTACAGTCCAGAATAGAATATTCGTGGTTATTCCACATCCATGCTCCGCCGAAATAATCCTGTGCAGATACACGAACATTATTAGGTGTCCCGTCTTCAAAAACGCCATCAACAATTAATCCAGTTTCACGGACATTATTTGCTGTTGTTACGGCATAAGTACCGGTTGGGTATGAGTGCCATGCTGTTGTACTGAATACATCTCCTCCTACCCTTGCATCAATAAGAAAATTCAGATTAAATCCCTTATATCTGAAAGAATTTGAGATACCGCCTGTCCAGTCTGGTGTAACTGATCCCAGCTTTTTGGCAACATTTGTAGTTTTTGGAATACCTCTTGAGTCAACAACTACTTTTCCAGCTTCATTTCTGACAAAAGGAAGACCCCAAATTACACCCCACTCCTCTCCAGGAATTCCAAGTGTTTTTGCACCACCGAAACCGGGGGAAATCTGGTATGATTCCAACTCCCCGTAAAGTGTATTTACCATATTCTTATTTTTTGCCCAGTTTACAGAAACATCCCATTTCAGGCCCGATTCATTTGTAAGAATGTTACCCGTTAACATTATTTCAACACCTTTATTCTCAATTTCCCCGGCGTTTAGTAACATTGATGCGTAGCCCGTTGTAGTTGAAGTTGCAACAGAAAGAATCTGATTAACTGTTGTTTGATCGTAATAGGTCAGATCGAGCGAAATCCGGTTGTCAATGAATCTTGCCTCCGCACCGATCTCGAACGATGAAGTCTCTTCCGGTTTCAAATCTGTTGGAGGCATAGTTGAAGTAGGTCTGAAAGTTGCGATTGAATTATAAGTACCTGCCGAATAGGTTCTTGCTAACCTGTAAGGTCCGGTGTCACCACCCACTTTTGAAACATTAAATCTCAGTTTTGCATATGAAAGTGCTTCAGATTCTAACTTGAAAGCATCTGTAATGCTAAAACCAACACTTGCTGAAGGATAGAAATAAGATCTGTTCTCTTCGGGAAGGGAAGAACTCCAGTCGTTACGACCAGTTACTCCCAAAAACAGATAATTCTTATATGATCCGTTTGCCGCAAAATACACGCTGTTTGTTTCGTATTCACTTTTGTACATGCTGACTGTCGGACTACCTTTTACGTTTGATATTGTATATAAATCAGGAACTACCAGGTCATTCGCTCTCATGCTCATATCCTTATACTGATTATTCCTGTAGTTTGCTCCAACTAATCCGTCAACACGAATTTCACCAAAAGTTTTGTCAAAATTCAAAGTAAAGTCGGCATTTGTTTCTTTTGAGTAGATCTGTATATCGGTGAACTGACCACCTCTCCCTCTTCTTATGTTGTTAACTGTGCCGGATTGTGTAATAGAACTTCTGTATTCGTTATAAAAATCACTACCAACGCGGCCGAAGGCATACAGCCAGTCTGTAATATTGTATCGTACACTGGCATTTCCAAAAATCCTGTCTCTTGCAAAACCATTTGTATTTCTGAGCGCATAAAAAGGATTATCCCCACTTGGAAAAATGTAATCCTTATTACCTTTTTCATAGAACAAATCTTTCACATATTGTGTAGGATATTCTCTTGCTGTCCAGCCAATAATGTCAGCCCACCTCCCGTAGGAATTGTCTGCAATGTTATCGCTCTCCTTCCTGAGATAGGTAAAATTTGCGGTTGCTGTAATCTTACTGGAAGGTGTAAGTATTATATTACCTGCCACAGTATTTTGTTTTTGGTCGGTATAATCGATAATACCAGTACTATTGTGGTTGGTAAAGGTGATCCTTCCTGAAGCCTTTTCTCCATTTGAAGAAATTGCAAGGCTATTTTCAATAGTTTGACCCGTATTAAACCATTCTTTAATATTATCAGGCCGAGATACCCAAGGACTATTTGGCCCCGAGGACCACTGGTCCAATAATAGTCCTGCATCCAATCTTGGTCCCCAGTTGATTGGCCAGGAATCATTTACACCCCCACCATCACCATCAACATAATTGTATGAAAATTTCTTGGCATAATCATTATAAGACAGGGAAGTCCCATGGTCAGCATTATACTTATTATAGATGTACTCTTCTCCATCCCAGCCTCCACCATATTCATTCTGAAGGTTAGGAAAATAAGATGGTTGGTCAAGTACTGCTGAAGACATGAAATCAACCCCGAGTTTCCTGTTTTCTTTATTTCCCTTTTTTGTAGTAATAAGAATTACACCGTTTGTTGCCCGGCTTCCATAAAGAGCTGATGCAGTTGAACCTTTAAGAACAGTCATCGACTCAATATTATTAGGATCGATATCGGCAGCAGAGTTTCCCCAGTCAATACCTCCTCCTCCGGCAAGATTGGTAACAGAGTTATAAATAGGTGTTCCATCAACAACAAATAAAGGCTGATTTCCTGAAAATGATGAGTTTCCCCTGATAACTATTCTGGAAGAAGAACCTATGGTACTACCTCCGCTGGTTACCTGAACACCTGCAATTTTGCCGGAAAGTGAATTTACAATATTTGCATCGTTAGCAGTGCTCAAATCTTCTGATCCGAGACTTTGAACCGCGTACCCCAGAGTTTTTTTCTCCCTGGTATAACCAAGAGCAGTAACTACCACCTCATCTATTCCTAAACTTTCCGATTCAAGAACAAAA
>CAZLJI010000257.1:0-4361 GCA_964559565.1 uncultured Ignavibacteriaceae bacterium
CACTAACAATGGAGATACATGGTTTAACACGAATACGTTTAATAATTGGAATAATCATTTTTTCGATTTTGTGCTTGATACAAATGATGATATTTACGTTAGTATAGGTGGATCTCAACAAGGAGTCTATCTCTCTACTGATAGTGGGGTATCCTGGGAGTACAGAGGACTATCAAATGTAGATGTACTCAGTATAGCAATAGATTCAAGCGGGTACGTATATGCAGGTACACTCACTAACGGTATTTTCAAAACTCCCGGCAGGACAACTCCAGTTGAATTAGTTTCATTTTCTGCTGTTGTGAATAAAAGTGATGTAGAACTAAGCTGGATAACCGCTACAGAATTGAATAACTCAGGATTTGAGATTCAGAGATTACAAGATTCCAAAATTGAAAAATTACAAAATTGGGAAACCATTGGTTTCGTGCAGGGGTTTGGAACTACTACTGAAACTAAATATTATTCTTTCATTGATAAAGATGTAACAACTGGAACTTACAAATATCGACTGAAGCAAATTGATTTTGATGGGACTTTTAACTATTCAAAAGTAGTAGAATTAGAAATTGATTTTACTCCGAAGAAATTTGTTCTCTATCAGAATTACCCAAATCCATTTAATCCGTCAACAAAAATTAAATTTACAATTCCATTTGTAGAGACGCATCGCGATGCGTCTCTACAGGTCACGTTAAGAATTTACGATGTTCTAGGAAATGAGGTTGCTACTTTAGTTAACGAAGAGAAACCAGCAGGCACTTATGAAGTTGAATTTGAAGCGACAGGATTACCAAGTGGAGTATATTTTTATCAGCTGAAAGCAGGTTCTTTTATTGAAACGAAAAAGATGATTTTATTAAGATAACGTAGGGATTGGTCTCCTGACCAATCCTCGTATAAATTATTCCATAAATTTGGAACGGACAGGAGTCCGTTCCCTACATTAAAATAAATCAATGCATCCGAAAACAAAGAAATACATAAAACAGCTTCAGCTTAAGAAACATCCCGAAGGTGGTTACTACAAAGAAGTTTATCGTTCCGGTGAACGAATCCTGCCGACACATTTACCTAAGCGTTATAAATCTTCACGGAATTTTTCCACATCAATTTATTTTCTGCTGGACGGAAAACAATTCTCTGCCTTCCATATTCTAAAATCTGACGAACTCTGGCATTTTTATGATGGAAGTACAGTGCTACTTTACATCATTAATCAAAAAGGGGAACTCAGAATTAAAAAATTGGGGAAGAAAAAAGATTGTGAGCTTCAGTTAACTATCGAAAAACAAAACTGGTTTGCCGCTGAAGTTGAGGATAAAAAATCATTTGCACTTTTCGGCTGCACTGTTTCACCCGGTTTTGAGTTTGATGACTTTGAACTGGGGGAGAGACATGATCTTATTAAAAAATTTCCTCAACATTCTGCTTTGATAAAAAGGTTAACAAAATCTTCCTGAAGTCGGTCTAAAAATCACCTATCTCAGGCAGCAGGGCTACCAAAATTCTACCCCATTTACAAGTTGAATAGGATATATATTTTCCTTGCATTTTTGAATGTTTGGCGTAAATTTCGACAGAAAAAAATATTGATTGGTCAGATTTTTCAATATAAGAAAGAAAGGATAGACTATAGATTAATTTTCTACTATTTGTTATTAGTTAATTACTGATATATCCTTAAAGGAAAATTCATCAAACACAGGGTTCTAAATCTGGCTAAAGAGATTCTTCGCATTTCTCTGTTTGCTTTAGTTATATTTTTTGCAGGAATTAACCTTGGATTCCAATCTCCTCAAAAGCCAAAGCTCGACCACTCAATGTGGTTTGATGCTGTTTTTAAAACACTCCATTCAGATTATAACCAAAATCTCCAGCGCGAAAAAGAAGAAAATGAAAATCTTGGTTTAGCAAAGCAGGAAAATAAAATTACTTCGCTCAATCTTATGAGTTATCTTCTTCCGCCAAAATCTCCACAGGAATTGGAATTTGATTTTGAAATACCCGATTCTGATTCCGGCGAAAAAAGTTTGGAAATAGAGGAAGAAATTGTTCTTGACCCGACATTCAATTTTAAAGATTCTACTGAAGCATTAACAGATTCAACCAAGGCATTTACTGATTCGCTTCTTGCAAAAGAGGATACAGTAAAAATTGATTGGAGAACATTGGATTCCACAGCAAGGCTTGAACAATTCAGATTTCAACGTGAAGAAAAGCCCTATGTTGAAGCTGGTGAGAAAAAACAGTCAAAATTTTTCGCGCAGCCTACTTCGTCATATAAACAAAGAACGGTAAAAATCGATTCGACCGGTCAGTTTGTTGAGGTTAGAGAAAAAGTAGGTACACACGAACCTAAATTACTGCTGAGGATGCCAATTGAAGATTACGTAAGTCTGAAATTGGCACTTCAGGAAAGAGCAGATTGGGAAAAGCTTGGTTATGCTTATGAATTAAAAAGCGGTACGGTTGGTTTAGGTGAATTGATTACAAGCTTTACAGATTTTGAAATTCCGCTTCCAAGTGTTGGTGTGCTCAGCATTTTCGGTGAACCGAAGATCAGTTTGAAGATTGGTGGTTCTGTTCAAATTCACGGAGCCTGGAGAAGTGAGACAACGGAAGGTGTGACTGCAAACCGACTCGGCAATACCAGAAATGAACCCGACTTCAAGCAGCAGGTTCAGATAAATGTAAGCGGAACCATAGGTGATAAGTTAAATATTAATGCTGACTGGAATACGGAAAGAACGTTTGAATATGAGAACCAGCTAAAAATTAAATACACAGGCTACGATGATGAAATAATCCAGAGTATTGAAGCAGGAAACGTTTCGATGCAAACTCCATCTTTAATCGGCGGTGCGGAAGCTCTTTTTGGAGTTAAGGCTTTATTTAAAATGGGACCGTTTAAGTTGACAGCTCTCGCTAGTCAGAAAAAAGGTGAGACAAAAGAAGTTGCTGTTTCCGGTGGTGCTACTTCTCAGGAATATTCGGTTAGAGCTTATGATTACTCGGAGAACCATTATTTCATCGATGAGATTTATGCAGATAGAACTCTCAACCTTTTTGAAAATTTTTACAGTAACATACCATCACAATATGATCCTCAATATAAAGTAAATGAAATTGAAGTTTGGAAATCTATAAATCAAGTAGTTGCAGATCAGTCGAAAATCAGATATGCAAATTGCTTCATAGATCTGCTGCCTATTTCGCCAGGCGGTTCTTACCCCGATTCATTGAAAGAGGCTTTAGAAAATCCAAGAGCCGGTAAAGAAGAAACTGGCAGGTTTCTTTTACTACAAGAAGGAACAGATTATACTTTGCACTCCGAAACAGGCTATATTTCATTTAAGACATCACTAAATGAACAGGATATAATTGGTGTTGCATTCAAGCAAGGACCAAATAACTTCACTTATGGTCAATTCTTAAATACAGTTACACAAAATGATACTCTCATTGTCTTAAAGTTAGTTAAACCAAAGAATCTGCAACCAACTTATGAAGAAGCCTGGAGTTTAAGGCTGAAAAATATTTATCCAACCGGTGCAAGAAATGTTAAACCGGAAGGTTTTGAATTTAAAATCAGGTATGAAGTTGTGGGACAGGAGCCAAGTGAAGAATTACCCACAGCAAATGGTAACGTGAGATTGATACAGGCATTTGGATTTGATCAGCAAGGTTCAGGTGGAAGTCCAACACCTGATAATATCTTTGACTGGAGAGTTGGTTATACAATCTTGCCTGAGACGGGTGAAATTATTTTCCCGACACTTGAACCTTTCGGAAGAGATATTCCTGTAGGTCTTGAAGAACGAGCATATCAATCAATCTATGATACCACTAAAACTTATGCCCGACAGGATAAAGGACCTGACAAATGGGTCTTTGCTGGTAAGAATACCGGTACCAGTTCGGCAACATATCAACTCGGATTCAATATTGTTGAAAACTCTGTGAAAGTTCGTTTAAACGGAAGGGAGTTGAGGGAAGGAACAGATTATACTGTTGATTATAATATCGGGCAGCTAACTATCAGGAATGAAGCTGCATTGGTTCCCGGTGCCGATCTTAAAATTTCTTATGAGCAGAATGATCTTTTCCAGCTAGCTTCTAAAACTCTTCTTGGTGCCAGAGGTGTGTATGATTTTTCTGACAAGACAACTCTCGGTTTTACTTTAATGAATCTCAACCAGGAAACATTGAGTGATAAAGTAAGAATTGGTGAAGAGCCTTTAAGCAATACAATATATGGTGTTGACTTTAGAACAAGTGCAGACCTTCCTTTCTTAACAAATACACTGGATTATTTAATTTCAACCAGAGAGATGTCATCATTCACATTCAATGGTGAA
>CAZLJI010000258.1:0-3667 GCA_964559565.1 uncultured Ignavibacteriaceae bacterium
AATCCAATATAATTTGTTTTTACTTCTTTTAATACCTCCGCACGAAATGCTCTGTAGCCACACTGACTGTCTAAAATATTTTGAGCTGTTTTTAGTGTCAAGAAAAAAGATGTCAATTTGTTGCTCAGCCTTCTTTGGACAGGCATATCCTTGAGATTCTTCAACCTATTGCCTATTACAATATCGAACGATTGTAAACCTTCTATTAACTTTGGAATATAACTTGGATCGTGCTGAAGATCTGCGTCAAGAGTAACTACATAATTAAATCCTGCAGAAACTGCCTCATCAAACCCCGCACTTAAAGCTTTTCCTTTTCCGTAATTTCTGTCAAGATTAATAAATTTTATTTTTGATTCCTCATTTTCAACATTAGAAAATCCATCATCGGATCCATCATTTACTGCAAATACAAATGCTACAAACTTTAATGATTCATTTATAACAGTGTTTATAGTTTCTTTCTCGTTATAAAAAGGGATAACAGCACAAATCGAATTGGTGTTACTCTTTGTGACCTTTGAATTGTTCAAATAATGCCTTCCAGCCTTTTGGAGTTGGCGTAACAAAAGCTTCTTTCAATTTTTTCTTTAATGAATCTTTTGATAAGCCTGAACTCAATTTTCCATTTTCTGCAATTGAAATTCCGCCAGTTTCTTCGGAAACAATAACACTTATCACGTCAGCCTGTTCGCTAATGCCTAGTCCTGCTCTGTGTCTCATACCAAGATTCTCTCCGCCAACTTGTGTTGTTGATGAAAGTGGTAGTGTGCATCTGGCAGCTTCGACTACGTTACCTTTGACTATAACTGCTCCATCGTGTAAAGATGATTTAGGAAAGAAGATAGATGTTAAAAGAGATTTGCTAAGCTTTGCACCAAGTATTTCACCTGATTCAATGTAAGTGCGAATTCCTGTTTCTCTAATAATTACGATTAAAGCACCATACTGCCTTTGTGATAGCTCAAATGCAGCATTAACTATTATTTCTGCTGCTTCATTCATGTCGTGCTTGCCAAATATTTTCATCACAGGATTTCTGGCAAGAATAACTAATAGCCTTCTTATTTCTGGTTGAAACAAAATTACAAACGCGATAACCCAGATGTCAGTTACAAGTTTTAACAACCAGTTCAAAGCTTTGAATTGAGCAGCCTGTGCAGCAAAGGAGATCATGAGAATAATTATCAAACCAAGAAAAATCTGCGCTGCAATTGTTCCTCTCAGTAAGACGTAAAGTTTATAAACAATGAATGCTACAATGAGTACATCAACTACATCCAGGAATGTAACAGTTAAAAAACCTATTTTGAATAATTCAAACATTAATTTGTGGTCATATTAAAAAGTTTGCAAGTTTGAACTGCAAGCTTAAAATTATGTGTTCTGATAATTCTCGCTCCTTTACTTATTGCAAACGAATTCATTGCATTTGTTGCATCATCTCTATCTTCGATTGGCAAATTTAAGATATTTCCAATAAATGATTTTCGCGATAAGCCAATCATTATTGGGAATCCTAAGGATTTAAAGTCTTCCAACTTCTCTATCAAACAGAGATTATCTTCTGTTCTTTTTCCAAATCCAATTCCAGGGTCAATGATAATCTTTTCAATTCCGTGCTTAAAAGCTATCTCACTCTGAACTGCAAGATAATCATAAACTTCTGAAACGACATTTGTATAAATTGGAGAAACCTGCATCGTCTTCGGCTTACCTTTCGTGTGCATCAAGATCATAGCCGCATCAAATTCTGATACTACATCCAGAATTTCTGGTTCGAATGTCCCTCCACTAATATCGTTTACAATGAATGCCCCACTCGCCAAGGCTGCTTCGGCAACTTTTGCTTTTGTTGTGTCAATTGAAATGAGTGCATCATGTTTGCTGTTTAGAATTCCTTCAATAACAGGAATAACTCTTCTTAACTCTTCGGCTTCAGTGACAGGTTCAGAACCGGGTCGAGTTGACTCACCACCAATATCAATTATATCAACGCCATTATCAACCATCTCTATTCCATAATTGACAGCATTTTCTTTATTAATAAATTGCCCACCGTCAGAAAAAGAATCAGGAGTTACATTAAGTATTCCCATTACATAAGCGAAACCAAAATCGAATTTTCTTTTACCAATTTTATATTGAATGATTTCACTTTTTTCGTAATTCCGAATTGCTTTAATGATTTCATCTAGAATGTGTTTATCCAGGTTGAATAAAATTGTTCTGTCAAGAATTTCTTGAATTGAACCTGTAACGAGTAAACGATTTTCAGCATAGAATATATTTTCCGGAATTGTATTGATCTTCGAATTAACTAACTCAGACGGAATATTTCTCAATTCAACGCCAAATAATCCATTATACAACAGGACTGAATAATTATATTTCTCTTTATAGAGTTTAAATGATTTACTGTTTGAAAGGTTTATTACTTGTGAGATCAAATTCTCTTCCAGCTAATAAGAAAAAGAAGAATTATTCTGCTTCCATTTAAAAGCTTTACTTTGCCAGATTCTTCAGTTCAGCAGTTGCGGCAGTTATATTGTCAGAATCAAAAATAGCAGAACCTGCTACGAAAACATCAACTCCCGCTTTTTTTGCCGCAACTATTGTTTCATGGTTAACGCCACCATCTATCTCAATTAAAAATTTTGCTTTACATTTTGTTCTGAGCGCAACTGCTTCTTCAATTCTTTTGATTGAATTTGGGATGAATTTCTGTCCTCCAAAACCAGGATTTACTGTCATAATTAAAAGCAGATCGATATACTCTGCAACATCTATAATACTATTAACAGGAGTAGCAGGATTAATGACCACACCCGCTTTGCATCCGAGCTCTTTTATTCTGTTAATAGTTCTGTTAAGGTGTACAACTTCCTCAACGTGAACTGAAATGAAATTGGATCCAGCATCAGCAAAAGCTTCAAGGTACTTGTCCGGATTTTCTATCATCAGATGCACATCAACAGGAAGTCTTGTAATTTTTCTCGCAGCTTTAACAATGATAGGCCCAATTGTAATGTTGGGAACAAAATGTCCATCCATAACATCGCAATGAATCCAATCTGCACCGCCCATCTCTGTTAATCTTATCTGTTGTGATAAGTTAGAAAAATCTGCTGAGAGTATTGAAGGAGCAATTAAAGCCATAGTTAATCGTTTTCCTCACTTGGAATATTTCCATCTGCTGGTTTAGTTACAAACAGATCAACAGCATTTCCCGGATTTAATGAGTTTCCGCTGCTCGGATATTGATCAAGAATTGTATTTGGTAAAAGTGTTGATGATGGCTGGTAATTAATTTTTCCTATGATCAGTGCGCTATCTGCAAGAATCATTTTTGCCTCTGTAAGCGACATACCAATTAAATCCGGAACAACTATAGAGCCACCACCTCTTCCCGCACTTATTGTTACTCCAACAATGTCGCCTTGCCTCAACATAGTTCCTTCTTCGTACTGCTGGTCAAATATCATGTCTTCAGGATGGCTTGATGGAATTCTTTCAACTTTACCAAGTTTCAATCCCAAGCGTTCCAGAGCAAATTTTGCATCAAGAATCGACTTACCTTTTAACAGCGGCACTGTAAGAATTTTATCTCCTCCACTCACAAAAAGATAAACTACACGGCCTTCTTTTACCACTGCACCAGCCTCAG
>CAZLJI010000258.1:3677-4356 GCA_964559565.1 uncultured Ignavibacteriaceae bacterium
TAAGTGTCACTAACTAAAGGCTCAAATCCATTGTTTTCTAACAGAGATATCGCTTCAGAAACCTGTAAACCAACAACCTCCGGAACTGTTGTTTCTGGTGAGCTTACAAACCATGGCATAATTAAATTATCGAGTAGAAGAATAAATACAACAAAACCTAAGAGTGAATATAAAAGCTTTCTGGTAAGCGAATTTTGAAGGATATTTTTCATAAATCAAATATATCAATTGCTGTTTTCTTATACAATTGACTTGGCTCGGATAATCCATTGCTTGCATGTTTGCATGAATGCATAGCTTCAAGATTAAGAATATTAATCTTAGTGCAGCAATATATTGATCTTATCATACATTTTTGTTTTCTTGCTTTTACCCTTCAGCATCATTTAATTTGACCATTAGAAATTATTATGAATGAGAATGTTACAAAACTATTTCCTTTTAAATAGATTTTTAGTCGATGTTAAAGAGTTACTTGAAGGCTCTAAAATTGAAGAAGTATTTTCGCAGGAAAAAAGCAAGCTTGTAATTCTTTTATCGAAGAATGGTGAAGAATACTATCTGGAATTATGTGTTATTCCTGGTAATTCATATCTGAATATCAAAAAGAATTATTCTAGGGCCAAAAAGAACACAATTAACTTTTTTGATTCTCTACTGGGAGAAAAGATTAGCTCAC
>CAZLJI010000259.1:0-4342 GCA_964559565.1 uncultured Ignavibacteriaceae bacterium
CCGTTCACCGGAGTAACGGCTCATAGGTTTATCACTGGTAGCTAACCATTCCTTTTCAGCACCCCAATAGGTGTCCTTTTCGGGTTGATAGATGTCTTCACGTCCACCACCAAAGCCAAATGTTTTGAAGCCCATTGATTCGAGAGCAGCGTTGCCTGCTAAGATCAAAAGATCAGCCCAGGAAATTTTATTTCCATATTTTTGTTTGATTGGCCAAAGCAAACGACGCGCTTTATCTAAGTTGCCATTGTCCGGCCAGCTATTGACAGGTGCAAAACGCTGATTGCCGGTTCCGCCGCCACCACGACCATCTGCAGTTCTGTATGTTCCGGCACTATGCCATGCCATGCGAATAAATAAACCGCCATAATGGCCCCAATCTGCTGGCCACCAATCCTGTGAGTCGGTCATCAAATCATACAAATCTTTCTTGAGAGATTTGTAATCGAGCTTGCTGAATTCTTTTGCATAATCAAATTTTTTATCCATCGGGTTTGATGCCGGATGGTGCTGGTGAAGTATTCCAAGGTTTAATTGGTTTGGCCACCATTCTTTATTTGATGTTCCCCTGCCGAAAGAAGTTCTTCCGGTTACGGGACATTTGCTTTCATCACTCATATTTATTCTCCTGATATTTTTATTGTTAATAGTTATTTAAGTAATTTTTTTTGTTATTGAATGTTCCTATTATCTGAAGCTTAATATCCTTCACTTTAAAGTTGGGAATTTTCTTTTTCTTAAAATATTCTTCAAGCATTTGATTTAACTGATCATCAAAGAAATCTGCAATACGTTCTGTGTCTTCGCAATACAAATGATGGTGATTATCGAGTATTGCATCGTACCTCATCACATCTTTTTCAGTCTTTACTTTTTTGACCAATCCTTTTTCAACAAATGTTTCAAGAGTTTTATAGATTGTACCAACTGCAATGTTAGGATGATTTTTGACTACATATTCTTTGATTTTATCGGCGGTGGGATGATTCTTTAAATTGTTTAGTGCTTCAAGAACAGCAACTCTTTGAGGAGTGACTTTAAGTTGACTATCCTTTAAGTCGAATCCGTGTTTTTCTTTTTTCATAGATAAAAATTATTAGATAGGAATTATTCTTATCTAAGTTAGAAATTTCTTTGCAGAATTTCAAGGCTAGATTAATGCTGAACTTGCCTGTCTGTCGACAGGCAGGTTTCAGCATCTTAACTTAGTTTCTAATGGCGGGAGATCCTGAATCAAGTTCAGGATGAAATTTTATTGCACAAAACTGAAAGCGTAACCGATTTCAAGTTGCCATTGTTTCATTGCAATTTCGATTGTCTGTTGGTTCGGAGCTTCCAACGGATTTGCACCTGTTAAACAGTTATCGAGTGCATACATAAACGCTAAACTTAATTCGTGATGAGTTCCTAAATGCTTTGTGAACCCTGCAGTAACATGATTCTGGATAACAGCGGGAGCTAAAATGTTGAACAAAACTTCTGTATCCGGAATCGGGTTTTCGTTATAAGAATATCCAGCCATAAAATCCCATTCAGCAACACCAGTATACATAACACCAAATTTCACTGCGAGAATATCTTTCCATCCAAACCCGGCACCGTCATCGTTACCAAGCTGGCTATTCATAATGTTTGGCATAAAAGGATTGCCGACAGATTTAATCGAACTGTATAAAATTTGTTTTACATCAAGCATAAGATTCCAATTCTGTGCAGGCATAACAGCAACACCTGCTGTCCAGCTTGCAGGAACATCAAAGTCACCATGTTCAGCGAACAATCCAGCGTAGCGGTCAAACTCGCTCATCATCATACTTGACTGCAATGCCGCGCCAAGTCTTAACCATTCTGTTATTTGTCCCTGGTAACCGAGTTTAAATCCAAAACCAGTTGAAGTAGAAAAGGCATTACCTGTAAGGTTAGCTGGATCGGATGAGAAACCACTAAATGAAGCAAGACCTTTTGCTGCAAATCTCTGCCACCCGAAAACTACCGAGGCACCCAATGAATGATTCTTAATAAACTCAATTGCGTAGGTGCCTGCAACAAACATTTGCTCAAGGCTTATACCAGTTGCCGGAGAATTAGGATCATAAAATGTTTGTGTCGGATAATCTGTGTTCATTCCACCATTACCATAAATAGAAAGTGCGATTGCCATGTTATCTGCAATCTTCATATTTCCGCCGAGTGTTGGAAAGAAGAACATTGTTTGTTCACTTTCAATCTGACCCGGAGTTAAACCGAATGTCCCTTCAAATCCGCTTGGATTTCCTGTGATTGTATAATCTCTCATCGGACTGAATAAAGAAAGATTAAATTCGAACTGGTCATTCAGATTTACAATAGATGCCGGATTGTTTATCGCACCCAGTGAGCTGAGCGAAACAGCGATTCCAGAACCGGCAAGTGCGGAATATTTTATTCCGTAACCGTGACGGTAGTAACCGTCAGTTGCGAATGATGTTTGAACCAATAATCCAAACAGTAATAGTAGAACACGAATTGGTTTGTTCATTTTTTCCCTTATAGTTATTAAGAATATGATTGTGGATAAGAGCATTTTGTTTTAATAATTTTCTCTGTCATTCCGTGTAGACACAGAATACATAATTGAGTGATAGATTCCGGTTTTCACTTCGCTCGACCGGAATGACAATGCGTTTTAACAACCCTCCCTTTTCTTTTTCTTCGGTTGGTTCAGATTCCCTTTCGATGTTACTTGAGGAGTAGGCAAATTGATTTTCGATTCCGAAACCTGTTCAGAACCTGTCTGCGGAACGCCGCCAAAGTAATTGCTAATCTCTTTAATCTTTTCAAACTGAGCTATCTCTTCCTTCGATGCATTCACTGCAAGTTTTGGGAATAAAACTTCATCATTCCATTTTTTTAAACCGCCATCAAGCAAATATGCTGCTTTGAAATTTTTAGACTTTAGGATGAACCAGGCTTGCGCTGCATTCACATCATCATCGGAATAAAGAATAATTTTTTGGTTTCTTAATAAATCTGATCCAGGTAATTCAGGAAGAGGAATATTGATTGCAGTCGGAATAAAATATTCACCGAATTGATTTTCATCCCGGACATCAACTAAAGTGTAATCAGCTTTTCCCTTGATTATCCAATCTGCAAGTTCAAGCGGTTGTATTTTATCAGAATTTTTAACTGTCGAAAGTGCAAGATCTTTTGTATTCACTTTAACTTCGGAACCCATATATGGACTTCCGGCAAAGACTGCGATAACTCCAAGTACCAATGCAAACAAAGCGAGCTTTTTGGGAGTACTCAAACCGCTGAAAAACTTTTTCATAGACTATTCTCCGGATTTTTATCCGCAAATTTTTTCTCAGCCCATTCAGCTGCAGCAAAAGCTCCAAGAGCCATTATTACAACTAAGAACACAACTAGTCCATAAGGCAATCCGAAGTATTGTGGAAGAGTCAGACTTCCCATATTTGTTGAGTAATAAAAATTTTCAATAAGAGGAAACATCTCACCAAAAACAAAAATTCCGGCCATCACACCAATTACGAACAGAATTCCATCAAGTCTTCCTGTAGCAGCTGAAACTAGAGATGTTCCGGGACAATAACCGCCGATAATAAATCCAAGTCCAAGAATAAATCCACCGAGAACTTGCGGAAGAATATAAGTTTCACTTACATAAACGAGCGACAAATCCATAAATCCAATCACAGAAAGAAAATAAATGCCCAGCATAGCGGTTACGATGGCAGTGAACATTACTTTCAGAACCCGCATATTAGAAAAGTAGAATTGAGCTGCGAGAATTCTTGCATTACCGAATCCTCCACGTTCAAGAGCAAAGCCAAAAGCAATCCCGATGATGAAAGCGATAATCAAGCTGACATCAAAATTGAAATATTCGAATTTGAAAAATGGTGCATTCATGTCCATTGTCTCCTTAAGAAATAAGCTGCAGCATATCCACCGGCAAACACCATCATCATAAATGCCCAGCTTCCGAGATTAAGAATTGCTCCACCTGATAAAGCCTGACCACTTGTGCATCCGCGAGCAAGCTTTGCACCAATTCCCATCAATCCTCCGCCGACGAATGCAAACATTAATCTTTTAGCTGCTGATACACGTGGACCTTTCTCAATTCCTTTTCTTACTCTGCCTGCAAGCGAACCGGAAATAAATCCTCCGACAATAACTCCAATCACTTCAAACACAAGCCAGTCTTTAAATGGATTTGTTGTTCCATCACCAAGATATTCTTTGTAGAAGTTGTTGTTTGCAGCATGTTCCGGGGCGATTTTATCAACTCCACCTGCAACAGCAGTTGACATTGCACCGGAAGCTCCTAATCCCC
>CAZLJI010000260.1:0-4335 GCA_964559565.1 uncultured Ignavibacteriaceae bacterium
CCAATTACAAATCCAAAATATCTTCCTCCTGTATTCGCAACAGTTCCTTTTGAACCAATTTCGTTCAGCATCCAGAGAGTAAGTCCGGGATCGCTTGGTTCTTCAGGAATTGGTTCAATAAATCCTTTTAGCTTTTCAAGGTCATCAACAGATGGGAATGCTCTCCTATCTTTCAATGAATCGAGGAATTGAATTCCCATTTTTGAAGCATTCATTAAAAGCCTGCTTCTGTTCTCAGATTCAAGATTTAACTCCTGGTAAGAATTTTTAAACTCTCTATTCTGTGATAGAGTGAACACATACTCTTTATCCTTATAATGTCCGGGATTTTCCATCAATATTATTTATTACCTCCTTAGTTTTTACACAATAATTTTCTGATCACTTAATTACGAATTTTTATTTGAATGGCAAGCAGAATTTATTTTACCACTGTCATTCAGTTTCTGAACGGTTAATTTCTTATTTATACTGCTGTTATACGCTTTGGAAGGCCGATTAAAATGTTCTAATTTACTTTAAACTGCCTCTTTCATTCTCATCACAAGAAGTATGATTTCGTTTTCATTTGAAAGAACGTCAGTCTCTTCATCGGCTTGCTGATTAATACCATGCTGAATATTAAAATATCCCTCTCGCAACCAGAAATGGTATAATGATATAAAGTATAGTATCTCTCACAGTGTAGTAACCAATAACAACTGCAAAAACTTTCCAGCCTCTCTTCTTTAACAGAGCTTTAAATCCTTCCCGCTTAATTATCAAGATACTGTCAATGATGTAATATTTGTAAAATCTTATGAGAATAATTTTAGTTGATAATCTTTCTAATGTTGCTTCAAGAGTTTTCATTTTTTGTCTCCTTTAGGACGTGAGATAACTTTAGTAAAAAGTTATTTCTAAGTATTTATTTATCTCACGTCCTGAATTTTTAGAGATGACATCCGGCTTTCGACGGACGTCATTTCCTATTATCATTTTCATATTAATTATTTGATTACGCAGCTTTATCATAAACTGGTGCTGAATCTTTCTGTTTCTTTCCGAAAGGAAAAATCATCGGAACACTTCTGCGATAGTTGATGTATTTCTTTCCGTGTTCTCTTACAAGGTCTTTCTCTTCAAGAATGATTGCTACGAAGATGTATGCCGTTGTTGCAATTGCAAATACAAGATGTGCAATCGTCATAACCGGAGTAGACCAGAACATCATCAGCCAGCCAAAGTAAAGTGGATGACGAACAACTTTATAAGGGCCGGGTGTTTTAAATTCCAGCGGCTTGTATTCTTTCTTATTCCAGTACAACCAGACTTGTCTTAATCCGAAAAGATCAAAATGATTGATTAAGAAAGTTGTAACAAGAACCATCAGCCAACCTGCAATCATTAAACCATTCAGCACAGGTTCCAGAACAGAACCTTGAACATTCCATATTGCAACACCCATCGGCTTCCACAACCAGTAGAGCAGGATGACTGCAATACTTGAGAAGAGAACATAAGTGCTTCGCTCAGCTGCTTTAGGAATTATTTTTGTTATTTTTTGCTTAAACCCTTTGCGTGCCATTACACTATGCTGAATTGCAAAAAGTGCAAGCAGTCCTGCATTAATCAATAATGCTTCTCCAAACGGATCTGCTGCTGGCGAATCAATTGATTTAGGAACAAGAAAGTTGCCCATAAATCCGGGCAGATATAAGAACACCCCAAAGAAAATGAAGTAGCTTATTACTCCATACAAGAAAACAAGATGACGTTTCATTTCATCCTCCTTTAGTTATTGATTGTTAATTTGTTAATTATTTCCCGGTTCATCATTCATTGATATTCCATCAATAAAAACCGGAAGAAATTTCGGAGGCAAACTTAGTTTTTATAGAAGGGGAAAGATTTCAGAATTGTGTCAATGTTTTTAAGAATTGTTGCAGCCAGAAATGCTGGTTTTTGACAGTTTTAACTATTGTTGCAGATGTTTTAAGTATTGTTGCAGAAGAAAAAGCGAGGCTACTTTCTTTCAAAATCAGTTCATTTTTTGTTCTTTTTATACTCTGAAGGGGAACAACCGAAGACCTCCTGAAAAGACTTGTTAAAATATGCCTGACTGTTAAAGCCTACTTTGTACGCAATTTCTCCCATGCTTCCTGCATCCTGCAATATTAGCTGAGCGGCTCTTTGCAGTCGGAAGTTACGGATGAATTCAGTGGTTGATTGGTTTGTGATCGCCTTGAGCTTTCTGTGAAGTTGGGATCGGCTCATTCCCATTTCATCTGATAATCTATCAACTCCAAAGTTTTCATCTTCAAGATTGTTTTCAATAATACTCTGGAGTTTTTGCATAAATTGCATCTGCGTAGATGGAACAACAACTTTAGTCGGTTTGAGAACCATTTCAGAAGTAAACTTCTGTCTTAATTGTTCTCTTATCTTAATTAGATTTCTTACGCGCAACTTCAGTTCGCCTGGGTTGAATGGCTTTATCAAATAATCATCTGCACCAAGCTCAAGCCCTTCCAGCTTATCTTCTGTCGAGGCTTTTGCCGTAAGCAGAATGACGGGAATATGATTTGTTCTCTCATCAGTTTTTAATTTTTTGCAAAAAGTATAACCATCCATTTCCGGCATCATCACATCACTGATAATTAAATCCGGAATTACTTCGAAGGCTTTTTCAAAACCATCTTTCCCGTTTGGTGCTTCAATAACATGATAATTATCAGAAAGATTTTCGCTGATGTATTTTCTGAGATCACTATGATCTTCTACAATAAGAATTATCTCTTTTTCACTCTTTATGATTGAATCTTCGGTAGTTGCCGGGATTTCTTCCGAAACTTCAAATCCACCCATTGTTTCAAAGGTTTCAACGGTTTTTTCTTCTTCAGTATGTTTAACAATCTCATCAGCTTTCAAATGTTCATTGCCCAAGGGTAATTTTAAAATAAAATCTGTTACATCATATTCACTCGAAACAGTTATTGTTCCCCTGTGCATTTCGACGAGTTCTTTAACGAGTGCAAGACCTATTCCCGTTCCTTCAAACAATCCGCTTTCTGCCTTATGAACTTTATAATACCTTTCAAATAAATGTGCAAGATCAGCTTTGGAGATGGTGACCCCGGTATTAACAACTTTAATTTCAACTTGATTCCCTTGTGTAACTACTTTCACCTCTACTTCATTTTCATTGGGAGTGTATTTGACGGCATTGGATACAAGGTTTGAAACAATCTTTTCCATTTTATCCTTATCAAAAAACACATTTATTCGTTCATCGGTTATTTCATTAATATCCTTGCCATTAAAGTGAAGTTTTATTTTTTTCTGATCGGCGTATGAAGCAAACGAAACAAATATTCTCTTAACAAAACTCACGATATCATTTTCAGAAGCTGAAAGCTTTGCCTTTCCCGATTCAATCTTAGAAAGTTCAAGTAATTGATTGATGAGCTGCAGTAGCTTGACTGCATTTCTCTTCATGATTCCGTAATCTTCAAGCTCCTTTTTTTCGGAAGTTTTGTTCTCAAATTTTTGAAGCAAACCAAGAATCAAAGTTAGTGGGGTTCTAAACTCGTGTGAGATATTTGCAAAGAAATGTGATTTTAACTGATCAACTTCCTGTAATTTTTTTGCTTCAAAATCTTTCAGCTGTAATTCATTACGCAGCTTAACTCTTTTCATTTCGTACTGACGAAGTGAATACAAAATTGTGACAAAGAAAATTGCATAAAGAAGATATGCCCACCAGGTTTGCCACCAGGGAGGAAGTAAAACAACACGTATCGAAATACCTTCGTCATTCCAGATTCCATCGCTGTTTGTAGCTTTCACACAAAAAACATACTCACCGGGATCCAGATTGGTATACGTAGCAGTTCTCTGACTGCCGGCTTGTATCCAATCGCGGTTGAACCCCTCCATCATATAAGCATAGTGGTTTTTATAAGAATTATTGAAATCAAGCGAAGCAAATTCAAAGGTGAAAAAGTTTTCATCATGAGATAGAACAACTTCTTCAGCATAGAAGATGTTTTTCTTCAATGGTGAATCTACGCCCGGTAAAACGGATTTGTTGAAAACTTTAAAATCTGTAAAAACAATGTTCGATGCTTTGCTCTTTGTTTTAAGATCGGCCGGATTAAACATATTCAATCCGTTAATCCCCCCAAGGAAAATATTTCCGTTCCTCTTGCTCACAAATCCTGCGCCGTGAATAAATTCATTCCCCTGGAGACCATCATTGACATCGTAATTTTTAAAGGTATTTAATTCCACATTAAAAACCGACAGTCCCTTATCAGTGCTTATCCATAAATTACCGAACTCATCTTCAGTTAT
>CAZLJI010000261.1:0-4306 GCA_964559565.1 uncultured Ignavibacteriaceae bacterium
AGGAGTCATTAAAAATGTTGAGCCGGACAAAATTGAAGTCGAAATTACTTACTCAAAGGAAGAAGGCTCGAAGCTGAGATCAGATAAAGGAATTAATCTTCCCGAAAGCAAACTGTCCATAAAAGGATTGACTGAAAAAGACAAAGAAGATCTGAAGTTCATAGCAAAGATTGCTGATGTGATCAACTGTTCATTCTTAAATTCTGCAGAAGATGTAAAAGATATTCTTGATGAACTTAAACAGCTTGAAGCAGAAGACATCGGGATAATTCTGAAGATTGAAACACGTAAAGCATTCGAAAATCTTCCCTCGATATTACTCACTTCAATGCAGCATTATTCGGTTGGGGTAATGATTGCACGCGGAGATCTTGCAATCGAATGCGGTTGGAATGAACTTGCAACGATTCAGGAAGAAATTATGTGGCTTTGTGAATCCGCACATCTTCCTATCATCTGGGCAACTCAGGTTCTTGAAACAATGGCAAAAAAAGGACGACCATCCCGTGCTGAAATTACTGATGCTGCATTTGCAGGAAGAGCAGAATCAGTTATGCTCAATAAAGGTCCGTTTATTTTTGAAGCAATAAAAATTCTCGATGTGATTATCAGTTCAATGCAGGATTACCAGGACAAAAAAGCTCCATTGATGCCGAAGCTCAAGCTTAAAAAATAATAGCCGATATGACATCTTATCAAAAAGTTGTCATATCTATATAGAAAATTATTATGAAATTATTTGAAGCAATTACTGAATCCAATTTTTATGAAAGGCATTTCAACCAGGAGATTATGCAGTCCGAACGTCTCCGTGAGTTTGTATTAGGTGGAGTTATACTACTGTTTGCGCTTGGTACAGTTATAAATGTTTTTTTTCTGGGCAGTAACTACAAAGCAAGGGTTCCTGAATTAATAAATGCTTTCGAATGGGTAATATTTCTTTTTCTTTTTCTTGCCGCACGATCTTTTTTTGTAAGAAAGGTTATTAAAATAAGAATGGATAAGAGGCAAATATTACCATCCTATCTCAGGTATGTTAATTCATTTTTTGAAGCCTCAATTCCAACAGCAGGTATATTTATTCTCTCAATACATATTGACCCCGTTGCAGCACTCGTTTCACCGATGCTGCTTCTCTACTTTTTTATAATAATTATTTCAAGTCTTGAGCTCGATCCGCGACTAAGTTTTTTTATCGGTGCTGTTGCAGCTGTTGAGTATATTTTATTATCTCTTTTTTATATCAATAATGCAGAACATCATTCCAATATTCCGGTGCTTGATTTACCGATTGCCTACATCGCTCGAAGTGGGATTCTTTTTGTCTCGGGAATTCTCGCAGGAATAGTTTCAGTGCAGATAAGAAAAAAAGTGTTCAAAACATTTCGGGCAGTAGAAGAACGAAACGAACTTGAGAAAATTTTCGGTCAGCAAGTATCAAAGGAAATTGTAGATGAGTTCATAAAGAATAATATGAAAATTGAAAACCGAACCCGCGAAGTTTGCATTATGTTTCTCGACATCCGGAATTTTTCAAAACACTGCGAAGGCAAAACTCCTGAAGAAATAAACGAGTACCAGAATAGTACTTTGGGTTTTATGATTGAGATTGTAAACAAACACGGCGGAATTGTAAATCAGATTCTTGGCGATGGTTTTATGGCAACATTCGGTGCCCCGATAACAAAAAAATCTTACTGCAGGGATTCTGTTTATGCCTCGCAGGAAATTGTTTCAATATTGAAAGAGAAAAATGAAAAGAGAGAAATTCCCCAGACAAAAGTAGGAATAGGTTTGCACGCTGGAAAAGTTGTTACCGGTAATGTAGGCACAGCAAACAGAAAACAGTATTCAGTCACGGGTAATACGGTTATACTCGCTGCAAGACTAGAGCAAATGAACAAAGAACTTGGCACTTCTCTGCTTGTAAGCAAAAATACAATTGAAAAATCAGAACTGAATATAGTATTGTTCCAATCACTTGGTCATAAAACTTTAAAGGGATTTTCTGAGCAGGTTGAGGTTTATACACTTGCATAAAAAAAGCCGCTACTCGAGCGGCTTGACTAAGTCTATTTTAGAAATTTACTGCTGAATTCTCATCATCACATTGTTGCCATTCCTCATTGCCGTACGAAGTGTTCCATTCTCGTGTTGAACTTCTCCAAAATCCATTTGAGAAACTTCAGCTCTTAAACCGTTAGCTGGAATTCCTTCTAATAGTTCCTGTATCTGTTCAGTAGTAAAAGTATATGTGCCTGTGTTAGTATCTAAAATAACAAAGATGACTCGATGCATTGGTGGATTTTGATCGGGTCCCGGACCTCCGTGCATTCCACCCGGCCCACCATTGTGTCCACCCCGATGTCTGAAGTCTGGCATTAATCTAATTCCGATTTTTCCTTCATTTCCACCTTCCCAATTTATTGTAAGATCTTCAGCCGGATCTATAATTTCACCAAAAGCCGGATTTGTAATGTTCATCAAAGCGGCAGGTGAAGTAAGTGTAATTATAATCGGTGCAAAAACATTTGAGCCCGTAACTTCAAATTCATATTCAGTGTTGGGTATAAATTCAAGGAGATTTTCAGATTCACAATGTCCAAATGGTCTCTCGAATAAGCTATAAGCAATTCCTCGTCTGGGATGATTGTGTTTGTACATTTCAATCTGGTTACCAGAATAATTTATAAATACGTCTCCCATATCCAACCCAAATTTTTTGAAGTGCGGAAGATCAGTTGGTCGTTCACCAAATGCCACTGCGAATGCCATTCCTTTTATACTGGATGAATCCATATATGGTCTGAATATTTCGTTCCATCCAATTGAAAAAACTCCTGCTGCACTATCCAACTGCATTCCACCACTTTTCATAAGAGCAAGATCACTTTCAACGGCACTATAACTTAATTGATCTGATAGATTACCATTTGGGTCCGGGGAGTTAGGGTCAGATTGGCAGCTAACCAACAGCAAAAGGGATAATATTCCAAGAAGAGCTAAAGCAAATTTAATTTTCATAGTAAACTCCTGTATTGATGAATATAAATTTAATTTAAATGTTTAGACAATTCAAACCACTTTCTGGTTTAATTATATTTCTACAGGCTCGGATTATTCAGGTCATCAAAATATTGTTTAATTTTAGCACGAAAATCATATAAGATTATAGCTTTTAATGGCCAGAATAAAAATAGCACTTCCTGGAAAATTTATCTTCAAAACTGAGATTCCCATTCGGATAACCGATATTAATTATGCCGGTCATCTCGGAAACGATTCACTTCTTTCTATCATCCACGAAGCACGAGTAAGGTTCTTAAAGCAGCTTGGTTACTCCGAATCAAATATTGAAGGAAACGGAATAATCATGATAGATGCTGGAGTTCAATACAAATCAGAAGGATTTCATGGTGATGAGTTATTGGTTGAAATTGCAGTTAATGATTTTACAGGAATCGGATGCGATTTTGTTTACAGACTAATAAATAAAAATTCAAACAAAGAAATTGCTCTTGCTAAAACCGGAATTGTATTCTTCAATTATGAAAAAAGAAAAACTGCACCTGTTCCAGTAAAGTTCAAAAAGAAAATTGAGGAAATGAACTGATGGGGTTTTACTCTAATGTAATAATTCCATTTTTTTATGATTCATCAATGGATTCTCCAAAGATCAACGAAGGCAGAAAAAGCATTCTTGGCAAAATTACAGAAGAGGAAATTCTTGAAATTGGATTCGGTACTGGAATCAACTTGAAGTTTTATCCTCAAAATGTTAAAAAAATAATTGGTGTTGATGCTAACAATGGAATGCTAAAGCAGGCTCAGAAGAAAATCAGCAATGGCAGGTTTCAAATTGAATTAATTAACGAAAGCAGTGAATCACTTCCCTTCCCTGATGATATCGTAAATGCGGTTGTAAGCACTTATACATTGTGCAGTATAAAAGAAATCATTTCTGCATTAAAAGAAATTTACCGCGTTCTTAAGCCAGGCGGCAATTATTATTTTCTTGAGCACGGACTCGCTGATAATCCAAGAACTCAAAAATGGCAGCATTTATTGAATCCAATTCAGAAAATCTGGGCTGATGGATGTAATCTTAACAGAGATATAAAATCACTAATTCAAAATGCAGGATTCAATATTATTGAATTGAAAAATTACTACATGAAACGTGATCCTAAAATTGTAGGATATATGTACGAAGGGATAGCAGTCAAATGATAGATAACATCATCTTCACAAGCAACGTTGTTGCTCCGGTATTCCTTCTGGTAGCACTTGGTTACTTCGTGAAAAG
>CAZLJI010000262.1:0-4294 GCA_964559565.1 uncultured Ignavibacteriaceae bacterium
GGCAAAAGTTTTTTCAGATGCTTTTCAGAGATGCTTTTCAATTTTTGATTGAATTCCTTTTTCATTACATCAGGATTACGTTTAGAGACAGGCAGGAAGTCGTGTGGATTAACTCCGTCCTTTTCCTGCGCTAACCTGATAAATGAAACTCTTATTTGATTAGCACCCTGATATTCTTCTATTGTTCCTGTTACTTTAACAACGTCACCAACTTTACCCCGTGCAATAAGTTCAGCAAACCCCTCCCAGATATTTGCATTCAGAGATGCTGTTTTGTCACCAAGCTCTGTAGAAAGAAAGTCACTTCCGCTTTTTGTGCTGCGTAAGTCAATCCTTCTGATAAGAAGGAAATGATCTATCTTATCATTTTTTGAGAGAGTATTTAATTCGGGTTGGTTCATCAAATTGATTTTCTAAAATCTATAGTAATTTCATAAAATATATCTCTTTGCCAGCAAACTCTTGATCGATCAATAGATGACTAATTCAATTTTCTCTTTTAATTGATCTGTAAATATTGGCTTTTGTTTAATTGTTCTAACACCTATTTCCTGATAAGATTTCAATGTGGTCTCAGATTCTGTATCGATGATAGCTATAAAAGGGATCAAGATATTCTTGTTCTCTTTACGAACCATATTTACAAACTGCAATCCGTTCATAAGTGGCAAGCTGTGTTCTAAAATTATTAATGAAGGTAACTTGGCGGAAATTATTCCCAGTGCTTCAAATGCATTTTCAGCAGTTAGAATAGCAAAGTTTGAGTAGTAATTTTTAATCTCAGATTCCAGTGAGTGTAACTCTTCCTTGTCATCAATTACTAGAAGTAGAGTAATTGTGGCTGCCGGAATTGTAAAGTGAAATTCACTTCCCTTTCCTTCAGTTGAGTAAAACCAGATTTGTCCGCCATGTTTTTCAACTATCTGTTTTGTAACTGCAAGCCCGAGTCCACTGCCCTTTTCTCCTTTTGTTCCCTCAGTATTAAAAAGCTTTCCGATATTAAACAACTTTTCTTTATTTGTTTCTGAAATACCCACACCGTTATCCTTAACAATAAATTCAACGAATTGGTTGTCGTAAACATTTGCGGTAACTTCGACTGATTCGTCTTCATTTGAAAATTTGACCGCATTACTCAAAAGACTAATGATAGCCTGATTGGCAAGCCTTTCATCTGCTTCAACATACAATGCTTCCGGGATATTTACAGAAATGGTGATATTCTTCCTTACAGTTAGTCCCGTCAGGTATGATATACAATTGTAAACAAGACTCTGAGCATGAATCTTACGCGGTTCAATTTTAAGCCGGCCTGTCTGAAGCCGTGACCAATCCAGCATATAATTTATGAGCTGCAACTGATTATTAGATGAGTCATAGATGTATTTCAAATATTCCATTTTATCTTTTTCAGATAAGGAAGTTTCATTAAGAAGAATTTCTGCGAAGCCAAGAATACTTGTAAATGGTGCTCTCAGGTCGTGGGAGAGTATTGATATAAAATCATCCTTTGATAAATTAAGCTGTTCAAGCTCTTCATTTTTCTTCGTAAGTTTTTCGAGTGGTTGAGTAAAATCGCTTATGTCAAGTATCAGTCCGAATCTCTTAATTACCTTTCCATTAAAATCGCGGGTTACAGTTATTTTTTCAGAAATTGAAATTACTGTTCCATCCTTTTTAGTGATTCTATATCTAAGTTTGACAGTATTATCTTCAGGTGTTTTATCAAACTCATCTAATTTCCTTTTGTAAGCTGCCCTATCTTCTTTTCTTATGAGTGATAGCCATCCGTCTTTAAGTTCTTTAATTTCTGAGCCAAGAAATCCGGTAACCCCAAAAACACTTTCTGAATACAGAATCTCCGAATTGACGGTTTCAGCTTCTTCCTGCCAGAAGCAAATTCCGCTAAAACTGTTTACAGCTTCATCAATGCTAAAATTGAGGGGTTCTTTCATGTAACTTTCAATAATACTTACAATTTTTAAGCTTTAGTGAACTATCTTCAGAAAAGCACAGGTATAAATTATAAAAAATAATGGCAACTTATAACAGAAATCTTATCACGTAGTAGAACTTTAATATGTTTGTGAGTGTTCTTTAAATAAATTTTTACGATTGGATTGATTTTTATGAAATACTTCTGTTTGATAATTCTAATATTTCTAACTTCTTTATCTGCTAAAGCCCAGGATGCAACCGGTTCCGTATATGGTAAAGTAATTGACAAGTTTACAAACGAACCATTGATTGGGGCAAACGTAATTATTATTGGAACGGACTTGGGAGCGGCGACAAATGCGCAGGGTGAGTTTTCAATTATTAACATTCCTCCAAATGTTTACCAGATTCGTGCTTCTGTCATTGGATATAACAGTATTACAAAAACTGATATTAGTATTATGCCCGGCAGACCGGCAATAGTTAATTTTGAATTAACAGTTACGGCAATCGAACTTGAGGGTGTGGTTGTTCAAAGTGATTATTTTACCCGAAATCCGATTGAAGTCGGAAGCATCAAGAGTTTCAGTAATGAGGAAATCCGAAGAAGTGCCGGTGGATTTGAAGATGTTGTTCGAGCCGTTTCCGTTTTGCCAGGTGTTGCACAGGCTGATCCGGGAAGAAATGATTTAATCGTTCGCGGCGGCGGTCCATCAGAAAATTTATATTTGATTGATGGGATTCCTGTGCAGAATATAAATCACTTTGGAACGCAGGGTGCAACCGGTGGTCCACTTAGTTATGTCAATCTTGATTTTGTAATTGGAACAACTTTCTCAACTGGTGGTTTCTCTGTTTTGAATGGAGATAAGCTTTCATCTGTCCTGACTATCGATTTTCGTGAGGGAAGAAAAGATAAAATAGGAGGGAAAGGAACTATCTCCGCAACACAATTCGGACTTGATCTCGAAGGACCTGTAACTCAAAACTCAACTTTCATCTTTTCGGCAAGAAGAAGTTATCTTGATTTTATTTTCAAAGCCGCTGATTTTTCATTCGTTCCGGAATACTATGATGGATTTGCAAAGTATGATTGGAAGATTGATAATAAAAACTCTCTCTCATTCCTTCTCATAGCTGCCTTCGATAATGTAAAATATTTTAATGATACTGAAGAGCAGCGTTATGATAACTCGAGAATACTTGCCAGTGATCAAGTCCAATATGCAACTGGATTATCCTATCGTCATCTTTTCACAAACGGCTTTCTAAATCTTACTCTGAACAGAAATTATGTTGACTACAACACTCAGCAAACTGATTCACTCTTGAATCCAATCTTTACAAACAATTCACTTGAAAAAGAAAATACTCTAAAAGCAGATCTTACTTACAAACTGAATAAGACAATTGAGTTAAACGCTGGCGTTTCAGGAAAGCTAATAAATTTTGAAGCGGATGTTTTTGTACCTGAATTTACAAGCACTTTCGGCGATAGCATTCCTACAGCTGAAATAAATGCTGATGAGAATTACAATAAACTTGCAGCATATACTAACTTAAGTTTTCTGTTCTTTGATAAGCTAAATCTTAATCTCGGAATCAGAGCAGATTATTTTAGTCCAACAACATCCAAAACATTTATAAGTCCAAGATTTTCAACCTCGTATCGCTTAACTGATATCACATCACTAACATTCAGTACTGGCATTTATTATCAGTCACCTTCCTATATCTGGTTAGTCGGAAATGAAAGCAACTATGAATTAAAGAACATCCGCGTTAATCAATTTGTCTTTGGAGTTGATCAATACTTTTCTGCTGATGCTTTGTTCCGGGTTGAAGGATTTTTAAAGGACTATTTTGATTATCCAACAAGTCTCCGAAGGACTTACCTGATAATGGCAAACACTGGTGCGGGTTTTTCCGGTTCGGATGAAAATTTTGCATCATTCGGTTTGGATCCATTGAACTCAGATGGAACTGGTCTGGCAAAAGGATTTGAAGTATCAATTCAGAAAAAACTTTCAGACACTCCATATTATGGAATTCTTAGTTTAACTTACAGCGAAGCAAACTTTACTGCAATAGATAACTTTGAAAGAATAGGCAGTTACGACCAAACGTGGATTTTCAATATTAGTGGCGGCTACAAAATAAATGAAGAATGGGAAGTGGCAACAAAGTTTCGGTACTCAACTGGTAAACCTTACACCCCTTATAACTCAGACGGATCACAAAGTGTTGAAGAAATTAATACTTTGCGCTTCCCTATAAATCATAGTCTTGATGTACGAGTTGATAAGAGATGGTTCTTCAGCAGTTGGACTTTAATAACTTATATTGATATTCAAAA
>CAZLJI010000263.1:0-4289 GCA_964559565.1 uncultured Ignavibacteriaceae bacterium
TCTTTTGCCATTTTAACAGCATCTAACGGCGAGTAGATCATTCTTACATCAGCATTATTTGATCTGGCTTCAAGAAGACTGCTGCCGCTTCCGGGTATTCTCAACATATCACCGTAAGAAGTAAAAATCACATCTTTGTGCTGAGAAAGTAATATAGCTTTATCGATCATTTCTATTGGGGTAACACAAACAGGACAGCCGGGTCCGTGAATTAAATTTATATTTTCATGAAGAAGTTCTTCCAGTTTATATTTTAAAATTGTGTGAGTCTGACTTCCGCATACTTCCATAATATTAATTGGTGGAGGATCAAGTGAATATATCTGATCGACCAGAATCTTTACCTTTTCGGCATCACGGAATTCATCAAGAAACTTCATTTCATATTCTTTCTGATTATCTTTTCCGCTTCTGAAATTGCTTTTAGCTGGTTTAATGCTTCTTTCTCATCAACTCTGTTTAATGCATAACCGACGTGAACCATAACATACTCCCCGATTTTCAAATCAGGAATGAAATCTGTACAAACCTGTTTTACAACTCCATCAAAATTTACTTCAGCCATTCTTGGAGATGATTTTGCTTCATCCAATTTTTGAACCTTTCCCGGGATCGCAAGGCACATTTTCTATTCCTTCACTGATTCATTGATTACAAAATCTTTTTTCTTTTCTTTATTTATGAGGTGATTTGCGAACACAGCTTGCCCGAATGAAATTCCTCCATCATTTGGCGGAATCTGTTTATTCCAGTGAGGAATAAATCTATTATCAATTAGTTTGTCAATTGTTCTTTCCAGCAGAAATTTATTTTGAAAACATCCACCTGTCAGAATTACATCCTTAAGACCAATTCTTTTTGACAGAGTTAAGATCACTTCAATAAGAGTATTATGAAATTTGGAAGAAATTTCAGTCACAGGGATTTTCTTTTCAAGATCATTCAATATTTCCTCAAACATTGGCTGCCAGTCGATAATAAACTTATCACCTTCAATGAGACTAAAATTATAATAAGTATTAACTGTCTCGTCAGCAGCAAATTCAAGCATCATTGCTGCCTGTCCTTCATAAAAAGATTTATGGCAGAGATTCAGCAATGAAGAAACCGCATCGAATATGCGCCCCATACTTGATGTGGTAAAACAATTAATATTTTTTTGAAGCATCTTAACAATTAGTGTTAATGTGTTCTGTGAATCAGAGAAACTCAATATTGGATATGGGATATCCTCTTTGAAAATCTCATATAATATTCCGGTTAAGGAACGGCGGGAATCTTTTACTGCTGCTTCACCACCGGGCAATCTGAACTGTCTGAACTGAGCGATGTGTTTATAATCAGACTCGTCGTAAGTAAAAAACTCACCACCCCAAATTGTTTTATCAAATCCGTACCCAGTTCCGTCCCAGCAGGCCGCAAAGCATTTTCCATTAAGTTTATTCTCTTCATAGCAAGCAGCTATGTGAGCAAGATGATGCTGAACTCCAATTGTATGTACATTTTTTTGCATGCAATATTTGGTTGATGAATAATCAGGATGAAGGTCATGGACAAGAAAATCAGGATTAACTTTATACATTTTTTCAAAATCTAAAATCGTATTTGTAAAATAATTCTCGGCATCTATGTTCTCCAGATCTCCTATGTGCTGACTAAGAAATAGTTGACTTCCTTTTTTAATTGCCACAGTATTTTTGAGATGACCGCCGACGCTGAAATAGTTTTCTTCGCAAGCATTTCTGATTGAAACAGGTAAAGGCGCATAACCACGGGCTCTTCTCAAAGTAATTTCCTGTGTTTTAACTATTCTTACAACAGAATCATCAACAGGTCTGATAATCGGTCGGTTGTGAACAAGAAAATAATCCGCAATGCCGGATAATTTTTCAAGTGCTTCCTTCTCGTCAATGCACATAGGTTCATCGGTAATATTACCGCTTGTTGCAATAACAGGTTCACCTAGCTCGTTCATTATCAAATGATGAAGCGGTGTGTATGGAAGCATTACTCCAAGATACGGATTTTGTGCAGCGACGAATTCTGAGAGTCTGGATGCTGCATGCTTGATGCTTGATGCTTGTCCGACTTTGGCGGACTTGATATCGGATCTCAATTCGCTAATACAGGATATTTTCTTTAGAAGAACAATTGGTGACTCTGGAGATTTTAATAATTTTTCTTCCACGTCTGAAACAATACAATGTTCTTTTGCTATTTCTATTGATGGAAACATTAATGCAAAGGGCTTTTCATTACGGTGTTTTCTATCACGCAATTTCCTTATTGCATTCTCATCACTCGCATTTACAATTAGTTGAAATCCGCCGAGTCCTTTTAGTGCAATAACTTTTCCGTGTTTAATTTTTTCTACTACTGTTTTTATCGCAGAATATTTTTCACAAATTAACTCACCGGTATTATCAAGTAGCCTGACATTTGGACCACATTTCGAACAGGCAATTGGTTGTGCATGAAATCTTCTGTCGTTAGGATTGCTGTATTCTTCTTTGCAATCATCACACATTTCAAATAACCTCATTGAAGTATTTGGACGGTCATAGGGAAGAGATTCAATGATGGAAAATCGAGGTCCGCAGTTTGTGCAATTGATAAATGGATAAAGATATCTTCGGTTGTATGGATCAAACATTTCAGCCAAACATTCATCACAGACGGAAATATCCGGTTGAATTATTGCGGTTGGATCTCCGCTTGAACTACTATTAACGATCTTAAAATCATCATATCCATTAACTTTAAGTTGGTTGATTTCAAATGCGAGAATCAGAGAGTGTTTTGGCTTGTCTGATTTAATTCTGCTAATAAATTCTTTGAGCAATGCCTCTTCACCCTCTACATCAATACTAACTCCCTTGATATTATTTGATATAATTCCTTTAAGGTTCAGTTCGTTAGCAACTTTATAAATAAACGGACGGAAACCAACTCCCTGGACTACACCTTTTATTGATATTTGAAATCGCTGTTTCACTTTTTCGTCAGTCTCACTAGCCAGTTACACCACTCTTTAATTCCTTCTGAAGACTTACAGGATACTTCAAACATATCGAGTTTAGAATTAATTGATTTTGCATTTGTTTTGATATTTTCTACTGAAGAGTTGACATAGGGAAGAAGATCTATTTTGTTGATAATCATTACTGAAGAATTTCTGAACATTGCAGGATACTTCAATGGCTTGTCATCGCCTTCAGTCGTGCTGATTAAAATCACCTTTTTATCTTCTCCAAGATCATATCCGGCTGGGCAAACAAGGTTGCCGACATTTTCAATAATCAGAATATCTGCTTTTTCATCTTCAATATTTCGGTAAGCATCTCTTACAAGCTGAGCTTCTAAATGGCATGAACCATTGGTAATTATCTGAACAACAGGCACATTAAGTTTGCCAATTCGCTTTGCATCATTATCTGTTTGCACATCACCAACTATAACTGAAATGTTTAACTTATCTTTTAAGAATTCAACGGTTCTTTCGATAAGACTGGTTTTTCCGGAGCCCGGTGAGCTTAGCAAATTAATAACAAACATCTTCTTTGATCTGAATTTATTTCTTAGCTCATCAGCAATCTGATCATTCTTTTCAAGGACTTTTCGTTCTATTGTTATAACGCTCATTCTACAAGCTCACTTTCATCTTTTAAGTGAATTGATGAGATAATCATTTCATCTCCACTGATAATAGAAATTGACGGACTATTACAGGTAGGGCAAACAAAAATGAAATCACCTGTGGAATTAATTTCATTACACTCGTTGCATTTAATTTTAATTGGGAGTATTTCGATATTTAGTTTAGAATTTTGAAGAGGTGTGTTCTCAACAATAGAATTGAAACTGAAATGAAGAGAGTCAGCTAGAACGTTGCTGAGCAGTCCCAACTTTAAATATATTTTTTCAACCAAACCAAGTTTATCCTTTTCAACACAGCTGTTGATAATCTGGATAATATTTTGGGCTATAGAAAGTTCGTGCACGAATAACTCCCCTTAATAAGAGAAAAATATTTCTGCCCGATTAAACTTTTAATTCAAGCACTTTAAAAATAGCAACAAAATTGCTCAGTTCTTAAAAATAAATAAATCCCGCTACTAGAATTGAATATGTGATTTGTCGTCAAAAAATAATCTTAATATATTTCTTCAGTTAACGAATTGAAAGTATAGAACTGAAGGATAAGCTGAACTATTGATCTATATAGATAGTAATCCTTAGTAACTTTATATTCACTAGAATTTACTATACGTAAAATTTTGTACATAAAT
>CAZLJI010000264.1:0-4272 GCA_964559565.1 uncultured Ignavibacteriaceae bacterium
TGCAGAAAACTGATCAATGACTCCATTGTTTTCATATCCGCCTCTATTCCAGATAATGCAGGGATATTTTTTTGATTGGTCATTTGGATAAGCGATATATCCATGAACTTTTAGATTGTTCGAAAGGAAATCAATTTTTTCAACGGTGGTCATATCCAATACATCTTTACCCCAGCCGCTGACAATCATTTTATTCTGCTGATCGTTCAGAACTATTTCTTCTCTTTCGATGATTTCAGATTTCATTTTGTCCATTAGATTATTTTGCCATTAACTATATTAGTTCCTGCAAATATCGGAATTTATATAGAATGGCTCAAAAGAAAAGCAAAAAGAAACACGAAGAAATTCAACCACAAAAAAAAAGTTTAAAACCTTTAGTCGTGAAAATCGGAATAGCAACAGCAGTATTAATAATTGCAATGTTTTTCATCCTCAACAACTGTGATGACGAGAACCATGAAATGCAATACTACAAATTCAAAAAGGAAGGTGAACTGACTATTACTGACTCGATCAACAATCCTATTATTAAAATTGATATTGAGATCGCTGATAACGATTATGAAAGACAGCTTGGTTTAATGAACCGGTATAGTATGGAAGAGATGCAGGGAATGCTTTTTATTTTTCCGGATGAAAGATTTCAATCATTCTGGATGAGAAATACTCTTTTTGCACTCGATATTCTTTTTATCAATAGCCAAAAAGAAATCGTCACAATCCATAAAAACACAACTCCGCTTTCAGAGCAGAGCTATCCATCCTCCGAACCCGCAATTTATGTGCTTGAGGTAAATGCGGGATTTTGCGACCGGCATAATATTAAACTGGAAAACAAAGTTTTTTGGATAGGAAGTAAGCTCTCAATTAACAATTAATAATTTACAATTAACAATCTCAAGCATAATCTGCTGAGTATAATATCGTTTGCTATTTGAGAATTGTAATTTGTGAGTTAAGATTTTCCGTAAAGCTTATCTTCAACAAGTTCACAAATGATGTGCGCAACCGTGATGTGCCCTTCCTGGATTCGCTGGACATTTGATGAAGGAATTACGATCGGAAGATCAACAGTAGTTTTAAGTTTACCACCATTGCCACCTAAAAATCCAATCACTTTCATTCCTTTTTGGTGAGCCATTTCAACGGCTTGAACAACATTTGGTGAATTACCGCTTGTAGAAATTGCCAGCAGAACATCCCCTTCATTTCCCAATCCTTCAACATTTCTGGCAAAAACATTTTCAAATCCGATATCGTTCCCACCGGCAGTTAAATTGGATGTGTCCGTTGTTAGTGCAATTGCAGGAAGAGCAGGTCTTTGAATATGATGATTTAGTCTTATCATCAACTCGGTAGCAATGTGCTGGCAGTCAGCTGCACTTCCGCCGTTACCACAAAGTAAAAGTTTGTTTCCACTCTTGAAGCAAGCGGATAGAAAATCAACTGTCTTTAGTATTTCCTCAGTTAATTGATCTTTTATTTTAAGCTTGGTTTCAGCGCTTTCGTTTAAAGAATCAACTATAAATTTCATTGCATCCATTTTAAATAATTTGATAAGTGAATAATGACTGGAGGTAAATCCTGGGTAACAATTTAAACTTCGATAGGTAGTTTATGATGAATAGCATTTGCAAAATCTTTTATATGATCCCAGTTACTTTCATTCTCAAAAAAATTACCAGTTACAATTATGCTTGCACCGTTCTCAACTTTTCTTCTGGCAGTTTGCGGATTTCGGATTCCTCCACCAACAATGATTGGAATACTGCATTCCTCTGAAACTGCTTTTACCATTTCATCCGGGACTGAATCTTGCGCACCCGATCCTGCTTCAAGATAAATAAATTTCATTCCAAGGTACTCACCGGCAAGTGCGGTTGCAGCAGCAATTTCAGGTTTGTTCCGTGGCACCGGAAGGCTTCCACTCATATATACAGCGGTGGTTGTAACGCCTGATTCAATCAAAATATAGCCAGTGGAGATTGGTTCAATTTTAGCCCTTTTAATCAAAGGTGAGGCAGTAACGTGTTTACCTATTAAATGCTCAGAGTTCCTGCCGCTAATAACTGAAAGAAACAATATTGCATCAGCAAGAGGTGAAATTTGATTTATGCTTCCGGGAAAAATTATTAAAGGAAGGGAAGTTTCCACTTTAACATTCTCGATGAATGAATCAAGATCGCCGCTCATCATCAAGCTTCCGCCAATAAGGAAACCATCAGCGCCGGATTTTTCACAATGCTGAATAAACGGAGCAATTTTTGAATTCGATAATTTATCGGGATCTAAAAGGATTAGATAGGCTGCGCCTTTTGATCTGATTGTATTTAAGAGGTAATCGTATATTTTCATAAATGATAATGTTCCCGATATAAATCGGGTTGAAATATAAAAAAATTGAGTTTTATTAGAAAGAAATTGAGAGCAGGAATTACAGTTTTAATTGTAATAATCATTTTATTTAGCTCATTTACAGCATAATCAGTACTCTTTAATATTAGTGACGATCATATATCATCCATAAAAATTATTCGATTCATTTTCAAATTTAGCTTAGCAGATAGGTTTAAAACCGTCCCCCCTCTTTCTCTTTGCAAAAAGAGTCCGAGTTTTGCGGGGGACGTTAGGGTGAGGGACTGAATTTTAACAATAGTTTTTGAATGTTGCAAATTAATTATGAAATGTGGTGATTCTTTTTTTCAATCAAGTGAAGAAATTACATCTTGGTAATATTTATTTGCAAGTTTTATATCTTTACAAAAAGAAAAAGTGAGTTTATAATGATTAGTAAAGAATTATTAGCTATTCTCTGCTGCCCGGAAACCAAGGCAGATTTAGTCCTGGATGGTGATACCCTTGTTTCTACTGATAAAAATACCCGACGCCGTTATCGTATTGAGGATGATATTCCTGTAATGCTTATTGATGAATCAGAAAAGCTTTCAGTAGAAGAGTGGAAGGAAATAATGAAACGACACGGAAAGAAAGTTGATTAGTCCAATGTCTGAAGTCCAGAGTTAATAACAATCACAGACGTTGGACATCAGACCTTTGACACCAGACATATTGCTGTAAATATGTTCATCTAATATCTGCCAAACCCCAACTAACAATCTTTTTAATTATATTTTCTGAAAAGTATTTCAGATTTTATAACTAAGGCCAGGACAAATGGATCCAATCAACATAATCATACTACTAAATATAATCGCAACTTTTGGTGCAAACGTAACCGGCGCAAAGCGTGGATTAAAATCAACAGTTTCAGAAATAAAGGAAAAACCAAAAACATTTCTTCAGAAATTTCCGCCTGTGGTTTCGATGCTTTCTTTGGTTGCACTTATTCTTGCCGTATTTCAGATTGGTACGATGGATTACCTCGAAGAATACGATATAATCCGTTACAATGGTCTTGCAGTTTACCTTGTATTTTCATGGATTCAGGTTTGGTCATTTAAAACTCTTGGCGATAATTACTCACAGGAAATAATGATAAAAAAGAATCACGAGCTGATTACAAAAGGACCATTTAAGATTATCCGGCATCCACAGTATCTATGCCAGATACTTCTGAATTTAGGAGCAACTGCAGCAACTTTTAGTTACATTGTTGGATTTTTCACTTTGATAGAAATACCCATTTATATAATGAGAGCTTCGCTAGAAGATAAAATGCTTGCTAAATATTTCTCAGAAAAATTTTCTGACTACAAGAAAAAAAGCGGGTTTATGATTCCATTCATTGGATAGGTTTTACATCTCAATGAAAAATTTATTCTTTCTTTTTCTTTTTATATTTTCATTTCTAGATTCATTTGCTCAGCAAATTGAGAATATCTTTATCGTAAATGATAAAGAGACGACTTCCGTCTCTGCCTGGAAGCGTGAAGGAATTTTATATGTTTCAATAGCAGAATTGGCTGAGGCTTTATCAATCAGCTATTTTGAGAATGATAAAACAGGAAAAGTCGAGCTAAAGTCCAATTACTTTCTTCTTAAATCAACACCCAGAAATCCATTTTTAGTTGTTACTCCAAGATCAAGTGGAAAACCTAAAGCTTTTCAGCTTCCGACATCAACTTATATCAGAAATAATAAAACCTTTATTCCCCTTCTCTTCTCTCTAACCGCATTGGAAATAATTGTTGAGCGAGAAATCAAATTTGAAAAACCGAATCGGATGATTGTTGGTAAAAAAATCACTTCGCCAACTGAAGGAAAGCAATGGATGTATGATATTCCCGATCTTCCGCCAACAACCGGATA
>CAZLJI010000265.1:0-4240 GCA_964559565.1 uncultured Ignavibacteriaceae bacterium
TTTTCGGAGTGATCGGATCAGCAACCGAGATGAATGACTTCGTTAGTATTAATCCATCAAACGGTGGCGGAACAATAATCGGTTCAGTAGGTATGCAAAATATTTTGGGATTGACTTATACTGAATCAAGCCCAACAAGTGTTGAAAATGAAAACAGTAATAACATCCCAACAGAATATGCTCTTTATCAGAACTACCCGAATCCATTTAATCCCTCAACAAAAATCGGATTTCAAATTCCAAACTTTGGAGTGGTATCTCTTAAGGTCTACGATCTCCTGGGAAGGGAAGTAGCAGTACTTGTTAATGAAGAAAAACAGTCTGGATTTTTTGAAGTTCAATTTGATGCAAGCAAACTTTCAAGCGGTATTTATTATTATAAATTAGTTTCCGGAAATTTCATTGAAACGAAAAAAATGGTTCTTATTAAATAAATTTCAATCAAAGTGTTTTATTTAATCCTTCGGGTTTGTATTTTGGCAGGAAATTTTATTATCTATCTTCACATTCAATCCATTAATGAAAGGGTAAACTAATGCATAGATTTACCAAAAGCTTAAAAAAATTGAGTCTCGTTGTCGTAGTATTATTAAGCGGACTTACTTATTCTCAGGACGATCCGAATATTGATAACACAATTCACCTATCTCCACCGTCTTCAATTCCGGCAAATTCACCAGTCGGCAGAGAAATTATAACTTCAGATGAAGGATTTGATAACTTTTATCTGGGAATAGATTTTGCGGAACCACATATCTCTGCAAATCCGAATAATAACACAGAATATTTTAACGCATTTAATACCAATGCTGCACATTACACTTACAACGGACTAGATTGGTTCTTCCAATCACCAAATTTCAGTGCGCCGATGAGCGGCGATCCTGTTACGGCATATGATAGTCTTGGCAATCTTTATTATGAGAATATGTATAACTCTGGAGGTAACATTGTCGGCTGCAAGGTTATAAGGTCAACCGATAATGGAGCGACCTGGTTACCATCAGTTACAGCAATTGCAGGTTATGATAAAAATTGGATAGCTGCTGATCAGACAGCGGGTCCCTATGCCAACTATGTCTATACTACTATGTCACAAGGCAATGGACATGCAGTTGCAAGAAGTACCGATTATGGTGCAACCTGGACGCAAACTGGTTATTTTTCTGCCAATCCTTTACCTGGAACAATGGTTGCCGTTGGACCAAACACTATTGGTGGTGATGTGCCAGGTGGAGCTGTTTATGTTGTAACCAACACGGGCACAACTTTTGCCCCAACGTTTTCTTTTTATGTTTCAACAAATGGCGGTCAGAATTTTACTTTAAAATCATCTCAATTTTTTGCTAATTATGTCGGGACTAATGTTGGTGGCAGACATTCTGTAGAGAATATGAGAACAAGACCTTATCCCTTTATTGCTGCTGATAATAGTTATGGACAGTACAGGGGAAGGCTTTACCTTGTATATGCTAATAATACGCCTGTAGGAAACGGAAACAAGCCGGATATTTTTTGCAGATACTCGACTGATCAAGGTGTGACCTGGTCTTCTCCAGTAGTGATAAATGATGATCCTAATACAACTGCAAATCATCAGTGGATGCCTGCAATTTGGTGTGATAAGGAAACTGGAAGACTTTAAGCAAAATGGTTTGATACAAGAAATGTTCCTACAAGTGACAGCGCTGAAGTTTATGCTTCTTATTCAGATAACGGAGGAATAACGTGGGTAGAAAATCAAAATCTTTCGACCTCAAAATTTAAAATAGATTGTTCATCTTGCGGCGGTGGGGGAACACCAAGGTACCAGGGTGATTATGATGCTATTACTTCAAATAGTGTTACTTCAATGGCAGTTTGGTCAGATTTCAGGTTTGGCAGTTTTGCAAGTTTTGTTGCCTATTTTCCTGACTTTGCGATGACAATTTCACAAACCGAAGCTGATACAATTAAGCCAAATGAATCACTAAATGTTACTATAAAGGTTCCGGCAGTTAAACTGTATGATAAATCTGTGAAGTTTTCTGCTGAGTCCGTTCCTCCTGCAAATTTTATTTATCAATTTCCTCAGGGCGATTCTCTTACCTCCTATCCTGATTCAGTTTTATTAACAATAAATGCTAACAATGTTCCAGACGATAATTATACAATTCGGATTTTCGGCAGCGGGCCAAATGGTACACCTGTGCACGAGAGAAATGTTGAACTTCTTGTAACAAATCCTGTAACTTATGTTTTACAGCCCAATGGAGCAGAACTTCTTTATGTGGGAACTTCCTATCCAATTAAATGGGAAAAAATATTTGTTGATTTGGTTAAAATAGAGTTTTCCACTGATGGCGGGACAAACTGGAATTTAATTGCAGATGGTGTTGATGCAAATAATTTCTCTAACGGTCTTGAAGATGCACCTGCTGCATTCAACCAGTATGAATGGATTGTTCCTAATTCGGTTTCTGCAAATTGTTTGATTCGTGTATCTGATTCAAATGATCCATTAGTTTTCGATGTAAGTGATTCAACTTTCGCAATTGAGATTGGACCACAGCCGGGATGGATAGTTCAAACCTCTGGTGTAAACTCAAAAATTATAAGTGTGGATGTGGTAGATACTGTATTTGCTTGGGCTGGAACTCTCGATGGAAAAGTTCTCAGAACAACTAATGGAGGAATTAGCTGGGCTACGACTTCAAGTGCACTAGGTGGTGAAGTTACCAGCATCAGTGCTATTAATAATGTCAGGGCACTCGTTATAGTTAACACTGATACCTCAACCAGAATTCGTAGAACAGTAGCCGGTGGAATTGGCTGGTCAACAGTTTATCAAGACAATAGCGTTGGTGCACATTTGAATGCTATTTCTATGTTGGATGATTTGAATGGTTTCGCAATTGGTAATCCTGTCGGCGGGCAATGGGTAATATTAAAAACTACCGATGCAGGTGTCACCTGGAATTCAGCTTCAACCCTCACGCATAATGGTATCGATCTCGGAATCAGTAATTCGATGAAATGGATTGATGCTCTAATTGGCTGGTTTGGAACTGACAATTCTACTATTTATCGAACAACTGATGGTGGAACTAGCTGGACATCAAGTTCAACAACATTCCAAAATAATAATGCAATTACGTTCACTGACTTAAGCTCCGGTGTTACGGCGGGTGAAGATATAAACTGGACCTCTGATGGCGGTGCTACCTGGTTCACTCAAGCCTCACAAATAAGCGGTGAAATTGTGAGTGCAGGATCACCCGAACAAGATGATGGCAAGTTTTTCTTCGTTACCGGCAGCGATGTTTATAAAACCGGAGATTCCGGTGGTAATTATTCTCTCGATTATTCACAGACTGATACTTTAAATTTTATCGATGTCGAATTAGTTAAAGTTGAAGAAAATTACTGGATTACGAGTTATGCAGTCGGTGATAGCGGTACTATTGCAAAATATAAAGAACTTTACCTGGTAACAGAAACCGAATTTGTTCAGAATTTTATTCCTGAATCATTTTCCTTAAAGCAGAACTATCCAAATCCATTTAATCCGACTACGAGTATTGAATTCTCATTACCTGTTGCAGCCGATGTTCAGTTAGTTATTTATAATATACTTGGTCAGCAGGTTGCATCTTTAATTAATGATCAGCGTTCTGCGGGTAGTCATTCTGTATTATGGAATGCAAACGATTCAAACGGAATGAGAATAAGCAGCGGAATTTATTTCTACATGCTTAAAGCATCAGGAGTTGATGGAAATGAATTTCAGGAAATTAAGAAGATGGTACTGCTGAAATAAAAAACCCTCCCCTTGATCTCCTCCCAGAGGGAGGGGAAAGCGGGAAGCAAAAAATATTTTTCCTCTTATTCAAACCCTTGTCAATATTGATTGGCAGGGGTTTTTATTTGCTGATTACAAATTGATTCAACTTGACTTTCAAAAAAAAAAATCATTTTATTAATATGTAAATTTTATCTACTCTGTGAGGGTAATAGTTAGCGCCATCTAATAGCTAGTTAAACTCTGGATGATGACACACCAACTTTCTCTCCCGAAGCAGAAGTTTTGAAAATAACACTTTCAAATTTTTATAGGAGGCACGTTATGCTGAGTAATATTCAATCTCGCCTTGCAAATAGAATTCTGCTAATTTTATTAATAATTAGTTTGATTACTATTGACCTTATCCCTCAAATTGACACATCATGGGTAAGACGATATGACGGCATTGGCAATGCA
>CAZLJI010000266.1:0-4240 GCA_964559565.1 uncultured Ignavibacteriaceae bacterium
CATTGTACCAAGCCCCCGGTACAGTTATTACAGGATTGCCTTCGTACTTTGTCCAGTTTACCTGGGCAAGTAAATCAACGCTGCTCAAAAACAAAATTGTTATGAGCAAGAACAATTTGAAGAACGTTTTTCCCGCAAAGCGGGATTTTCCCGATGAATCGGGACAAGCTGTAAGACTCAACATAGTAACCTCCTATTTATGGATTTTTAAATAATTAGTTAGCGAATCATTTCATTTTATAAATCCTCAACTGCAGCAGGCAGGAAGGATCAATAAAATAATTTCGGGCGGGAGTATATCCCGCCCTTGCTGTTCTCTCATCCGTTCCGATTCAACGCAACGGATTGCCTCCAAAGAAACTTCTTACACTTTTCCTGCCTTTTTCGATAAAAGAAAGAGGGAGAAATCGTTATTAAGGGTGCGTTAATTTTTTTGAACAATTTCTGCCCTCTCCTTAGCTGTGCTTGGTAGGAAATTCTATACAATTAATATTCATACAACAATTTTAAACTATTGGACAAGTTGAATAGATGTGCGTTTCTTATTTTTAGCTCCGACAGCTGTTAATATTGTTCGCAAAGCATTAATATTTTTCCCTCGCTTTCCAACAACTTTTCCGATATCACTCTGTGAAACTTCAATTTTTATCTCCACAGTATTCTTATCATTATTCACTTCCTCAACAATGACTTGATCTGGTTCATCAACAAGCTGTCTTATTATAAATTCAATAAACTGTTTCACTACAAGTCCATAATTTGTTGAATTGTAACAATTACTATTAAATTATCCTTTATGCATTCTACGTTCAAATCATAAGACTGGTCCGGGTAAAAATTGTTATTACATGAATAACTGGAGAAAATTTTTCATCCCCAACTTTCCATACAAACTGTTTTTACATAACCATTTTTTTTCACTTGCAAATTCTTCTGTTGTCATTTTGTAGAAATAATAACCATCGGATAGATTCCGGAAATCACCGGAATGACAGGTAGCAAATTCAATTTCGTAAGTGCCGGGATTTTTTATTTCATTCACTAGTTCTCTTATCATTTCTCCATGAGTATTGTAGATTGCTATGTGAACTTTGGTCTTAAGCGGGACACAATACTTTATCACTGTCTTTTCATTAAATGGATTGGGATAATTCTGACTCAGGAAAAACTGTGTCGGGGTAAACTCATCAGAAATAGAATTATTGTTTTGCATAGTTTCTTATTAGCTTACCCTGAACTGACTGAAAGTCATCCTGAACTTGTTTCAGGATCTGTATCTGTTACAGGGCCTCTTAAATTATTCAAGATTCTGAATACACTAAAGATTCTGAACAAAGCCTGTCTTGTGAAGCCAGGCTTTTTCAGAATTATTTATTTTTTTCACTTATATGGTAATACAGGGATAAAGAATTATCTACCAGAGGAGTCTAAATAAATACAAGAATAGTCTACAGTTGAGGTTGCTTGTCAGAAATGTTATGAAAACTGCTTATTTTGATGATATTGTGAGGGAAGGACACCGAACTGTTTCTTAAAACATTCACTGAAATATGATGGATTATTGAATCCCACTTCTAATGCAATTTCGGAAATATTTCCGCTGTTTTTTTCAATAAGTATTGCCGCCTTGTTTAATCTCAATCTCTTTATTATTTCACCGGGAGGTTCACCGGTAAGATGATTTATTTTTTTGAAAAGCAATGCTCTGCTAACAGCTAATTTTTCTGCAAGCTGTTCAATTCCGAATGCTGAGTCCGATAAATTCTCGTTTATTACTGAAACAGTTTTTTGAATGAACAACTCATCTGCAGATGAAATGTTTTGTTTTGCATTTTCAATGTATCCGAATTTCCGGAAATGTTCGTGCAGCCTGTTTCTTTGCTCAAGCAGATTTTTAATACGTGCCTTAAGTTCCTCAGCTTCAAACGGTTTCATTATGTAATCATCCGCACCAAGTTCGAGGCCGTTTATTTTATCTTTCATTGTTGCTTTAGCGGTAAGCATAATTACAGGTATGTGACTCGTTCTGAAATCGGATTTTAATTTATTACATAACTGGAAGCCATCCACCTTCGGCATCATAATGTCAGTGATAATCAGATCCGGAATGTGTTTAAATGATTTTTCAATTCCTTCTTCACCATCTTCAGCTTCGCAGATTTTATAATGATTGCTGAGAATGTTTAAAATATAATTCCTGACATCTGAATTATCTTCAACAATAAGTAAAGTAGGTTTTTCAGAAGATTCAATTTCTACTCTTTGTTTATTCATATTGTTGGGAACTACTTCTTCAATCAATTCCAGTTTTATCTCTTTCTCTGTCTCATACTCGTAATCTATGTTACAAATTTCTTCCGGTTTCAGATGCTCTTTGCCGAGAGGAAAGATTAAATGAAATACCGATCCTTTACCTTCCTGACTTTCAACTTTGATTTGTCCTTTGTGCAATTCAATTAACTCTTTTGTCAAAGATAAACCGATACCGGTTCCTTCATATTCTCTTGTTTGACTACCATCAACCTGATAGAACCGGTCAAAAATTTTATCAAGCTCATTTTTGGGAATGCCCGTACCGGAATCTGCAACTGCAATCTCACAATCTTTCTTACTACTTTTAATGGTTACACTGATTTTTCCATTATCAGGAGTAAACTTGAAAGCGTTTGATAAAACATTTGTAAGAATCTTATCTACTTTTTCTTTATCTGCATATACAACTATCTCGTCCACATCTGTAATCAAATTAAAAGTAATCCTTTTCCGTTCAGCGAGTGAATAAAATGAAAGTGCTATCTCTTTTGTTAATGCAATTATATTTAAAGGTGAAGCTTTAAGTTTCATTTCGCCGGTTTCAATCTTTGCAATATCAAGCAGTTCATCAACCAGCTTATTCAGTTTTTTTGCATTCCGGTGAATTAGATCTGCTGTGGTTTTTGTTTTTTCCTCATTTGAATTTGCCGATAATTGTTTTGAAGGTCCAAGAATGAGCGTAAGCGGCGTTCTGAATTCGTGCGATATGTTTGTGAAAAACCTTGTCTTCATCTTATCAACTTCTTGAAGCTTCTGCGCTTCGAACCTGCTCATTTCAAATTCTTGTTTATTTTTTATTCTTCTCAACTGTGCTTTCCAGATGAAGTAAATTATGCTTCCAGTCAACAAAACATAAAGCAGATAAGCCCAACCGGTTTTCCACCAGGGTGGAGTAATGATTATTTTAATTGATGTGCCTTCTTTATTCCAAACACCATCTTTATTAGATGCGGTTACTTTGAAAATATATTCACCGGGAGCCAGGTTTGTGTAAGTAGCTTGTCTTTGATTGCCGGCATCTGTCCAATCTTGATCAAAGTTTTCTAAAATATATTTGTACTGATTTCTTTGAGGCGAACTAAAATGAAGACCAACAAAATCAAACCGGAGATCGTTCTGATCATATGGAATGGTTAAGTCTTTAAGTTCTGAGATAAATCCTTCGTAGTTCAGTTTTTCATCAGGTCTGTTAAAAAGAGATAAACCTGTTAACAATACTTCGGGTGGATAAGGATCATCTTTAATGCTGTTAGGATGAAAAAAGATTTGTCCATTGTTGGAATTTAAATAAATATTTCCTCCGGGTCCCTTAAATGGATGAGATTCCAATGGGGAAAACTCAGGCAAGCCATCTTCAACTGAATAATGTCTGAATATCTCAGAGTTTGTGTTGAACTTGAATAAACCTGTTTCGACCGGTAGCCAAAGATTATTATTATCATCTTCAATTATTCCTTTTAAGACAGGATTTGATAATCCCTCCTCTCTAGAATAAGTTGATTGCAGTAAACCACTTTCACGATTAAACAGGTTTAGCCCCGAATAAAAATCTCCTATCCAGAATTTGCCTCGGTTATCTTCATAAAGTGCAACTATCGATTCAAATCCGTGGTGTGAAAACACCTCAGTTTTACGATCAAATTTATTCAATCCTCCCAGATTAGTACCAATCCACAAATCACCTTTTCTGTCCTCATAAATGCATTTTATTTGATCATTGCTAAGACTTGAAGGATCGTTTGGAAGATTTTTGAAGACAGTTACTTTATTATTCATTAGATTGAATCTAATAAGTCCGTAACCGTCTGTTCCTATCCATAAATTTTTGGAATTATCCTGTAATAACTCTTTTATCTGTCTGTTAAGAAGGTTTACTGAATTTTTTCCATCATTAAAGTAATAGCGGATTGATTCATTTCCGGGGTCA
>CAZLJI010000267.1:0-2598 GCA_964559565.1 uncultured Ignavibacteriaceae bacterium
CTTCGAGGAAATTAGTATTGATGAAGTAATCGTAAAATCTTTTACGCCAATTTTATCGGGAGCCTCATCAATCCGGGGCTTTCTTATTTCCTTAGAATATTTTGTTGAGCTATCAAACAAGTATCCATTAAAAAAATGTACTTAAATTATTAGCATTTTATTATTGGAATTACTTAAATTTGACGAAACCTAATTTGAGGTTCAGGACTAAATAATTTACAATATTGATTGGGGGAATCAATTCCCTCAATTGATTTCTAAACCGAGAAAATTGTTTGTGAATAAATTTTATGGTAATTCCACAAGATTCATCCGGAATAGATAATTAATTTCATAATCAACATATCACTTAATAAAAATGGAGAACTGATGAAGAATCTCACAACATTGTTCTTTGCACTTATTATGCTTACAAGTACAGGAAACTTATTCGCACAGGGTGCTTTGACAGACGAAGCGATTTGGTCTATCGTGAATGTAGATCCTAACGCACCAACAAAAATGCAGAATCCCGATTGGCAGCCAGCTGAACCTATTGTAAGGTTTTTTAATTTCGGTGATGGGATTACTGTATTTCCTAACTTCAGACCCAGACCCACAACCAACACTACTCAATCAGAAACAAGTGTGGATGTTCATCCTTCAAATAACAATATAGTTTTTGCATCGGCAAATGCTTCCAACTATCCTGTTTCTACAATTTATGGAACAGGTGTTTACTGGTCGGTTGACGGGTCAACCAGCTGGGCAGGTGCTGATCAACCACCATTTGGTTCAAATGCTGGTGATCCGGTTTCAGTTATCGGTTGGGATGGAAAATTTTATGAAAACTACATCACTAGTGCATATGGTCAGGGTGTTGCTGTTTCAACAAATAATGGTACAAATTGGAGTACCTACGTTATCGCACCAAATCCTGGAAGTCTTGCTGATAAAAACCATTTTATGGTTGATAAGCATCCGACAAGTCCTTATTTACATAGAGCTTATTGTGTATGGACAGACTTTGGCGGGACAAATAACTATCGTGCTGTTCTTAGATTATCTACAAACTTCGGTCAGACATGGTCTGCGTCCTCGATTAACTTAAGTGCTGCATTGGGTGGCTATCTGCATCAAGGTGCAAATGTTCAAACCGGACCCAATGGTGAAGTGTATGTAACCTTTGCGGTGTATGTTGACGGAAGTGTCGCAACAGGTGAAGATGGAATAGGCTTTGTTAAATCAACAGATGGTGGGGCAACATGGTCCGTACCCACTTATGCATATCAGGCAACAAATTTTGGAATCAGAACAACATCTCTTCCAGGGAAGGGATTAAGAAGTAATTCATTCCCATCTATGGCAGTTGATAGATCTGGTGGTCCACGTAATGGATGGATATACATAACCTGGCCACAAAGAGGTGTTTCACCTGCTGGAAGTGATCCAGATGTAGTTATGATTAGATCTACTAACGGAGGTACAAGCTGGTCATCACCGGTTCGTGTAAATGATGATGCTTTAAACAATGGAAAAGATCAGATATTTCCATGGTGTACTGTTGATCAGTCAAACGGCCAATTGATGTTTGTATTTTATGATAGCCGTAACGTAGCAAACTCGCAAGCAGAAGTTTTTATGGCTTCTTCTAATGATGGAGGAAATACTTTTAATAATTTTGTTGTAAGCGATCAGTCGTTTACGTTAGGACCAATCCCGGGTTTCTCAGGCAATTATGCTGGTGATTATATTGGTGTAGCTGCCTATGATGATGTTGCATATCCTTATTGGATGGATGCCAGGACAGGTGTTGCACAAGGATGGATGGCAAAAGTTGAATTTGGCCCACCTTGCCCTATAGATCCACCGTCAAACCCAAGCCCGGCAAATGGAGCGACTGGTTTACCACTTAGTGGAAATACAGCAACCTGGACGAATGGTGCAGGTGCAACACAAATAGAAGTTTATTTTGGTCAAGGCAGTGCTTTGAATCTTGTTTACACTGGTGCACCAATCACATCATTATCCTTAGCTTCTTTCGAGCCTTTAGTTTATAACACAACTTATTCCTGGCAGGTTAAAGGAAAGAACGATACTTGTACCGTTGCTGGCCCAATATGGTCATTCACAACGATGCAGGATCCTAACCTGAACTTCTGGTGTGATGATTTCTCTAACTTTAATTGGACTGTAGTCGGACCATTGGGTCTTACAAATTGGTCAGCAAATAGTTCAAGTTCAGCAGGTGGCAGCCCACCGGAACTTAGGATGAGCTGGACTCCATCTTTTAATGGTGTCTCTGTGATCAGGTCGGGTGCAATTCCACTATTGAATAGCACACTTACAAATTATTCTTTTAATTACTATTTCGATTGGTATGCAAATCCGAGTGGAACAGTGACCGTTGGCATTACTTACGATGGTGGTACGACAGTAATTCCGCTGTATAGCCAGGTTGATGCAACTGGAAATGTCGGTCCACAATTGATGACAGGCAGCTTTACAACACCAGCATCTGGTGCTGCAAACGCTCAGTTAGTAGTTTCATTTAGTGGGAACTCATTTAATAATGATAATATTTATTTTGATAATATCTTTTTAAACTATTCCATCCCG
>CAZLJI010000267.1:2608-4233 GCA_964559565.1 uncultured Ignavibacteriaceae bacterium
ATTTATTGGGATAACATGTGTCTCGACTGGGTAGTTCCGGTAGAACTCACATCGTTTAATGCAACTTCAGTTGACAACGAAGTGGAACTTAACTGGACAACGGCAACAGAAACAAACAACCAGGGATTCCAGGTTGAAAGAATGATTGCCGGCGGATCATTTGAACAGGTTGGATATGTAGCAGGATTCGGTACAACAACTGAACCAAAAGCATATTCATTTATTGATTCAGAGCTTGAGACCGGAAGTTATACATACAGATTAAAGCAGATTGACTTCGATGGAGCATTTACATATTCAGAAGAATTAAATGTAGAAGTTGAATTACCGATAGAGTATTCACTTGAGCAGAACTATCCAAATCCGTTTAATCCAAGTACAACAATAAAGTACTCAATCCCGGAAGAAGGAATTGTGAAGCTGGCAGTGTATAATATGCTGGGTGAAGAAGTAGCAACGATAGTAAATGCAAGCCAAAAGGCAGGCAGATACGAAGTAAACTTCAATGCAACAGGATTGTCAAGCGGAGTATATGTATACAGGATAGAAGCAGCGAACTTTACTGCTTCGAAGAAACTTATGTTGATGAAGTAATCTTGGATAGACTTTTCCGCAAAAGGAAAGAAAAATAAATATGAAGCCCCGTCCAATGAGGACGGGGCTTTTTTTTATGGGAAAATATTTAGGTTAGAAAATCTGTTAATGATTCTCTAATTTTATTTAGCGATTAAATAATTAAATACATTGCCAGATAGATACTGGAATGCTTTGGTGATTATATTAAATCCATCTTCATCAAATCGATATTCATTCCGGTTTTCTTATCATCTAATTAAATATTTTAACTGGGGTTTAAGATGAAATTTTCTGCTTACCTATTTTTAATACTTGCAATCTGCTTTGGTAAAATTATTGCTCAGGAGACTGAATCATACTTGATATCTATTGCTGTTAAAGATGATTTCACTAACAACAAAATCGAAAGTCTCAATCTTCCGGTCATTTATATGAATGATGATCAGCTTCTAACTTTGATAACTTCGGAAAAGATAGATGAACTTGAAGCATTTGGAATAAAATATACCAGCCTGGATCGATGCACATCTGCTGACAAATTTTATATACTAAGTTCGAAAAAAGATTATGATTTTACTTCAAAATTGGTTTCTGAGCAAATTGTTTATAATGGGAATAATTATGTAATAGTTAAAAACACATTACTCAATCCGGCAGAGGCTTCACTTAAGGGCTTAAAGGTTTTAAAACTAAATGGAAGCACTAACTATAAAAATGAAAAAAGAATCTGGGACTTTACCGGACTTCAATTTAGTGATTCTCTAATTACACAAATAACTTCTTTAGTTGATCCCGATAGTGTGAGATATTTCATCCAAAGCCTTCAGAATTTCCAAACAAGATTTCTTTTGGCAAATACCCGTGATGCAGTTGCTGAGTGGTTAAAAAATCAATTTCTTAGTATGGGCTTTGCAGATGTGGTAATAGATTCGTTTCAATACCAGGGAACGTGGCAGAAAAATGTTATAGCTACTCTGCCGGGCATTTATGAACCGCAAGTTTTTAACATTGTTGGAGGTCATCAAGATTCATTCTCATCCGGAGACCCA
>CAZLJI010000268.1:0-4212 GCA_964559565.1 uncultured Ignavibacteriaceae bacterium
GATGAGGATCTTTTTCACTAATGCCAGGCTGGCACTGAGGCAGGAACCGGAGTTGTTGAAAGCGCTGGAAAGGCATGTGGGGTAGGGTGAGGCACACAGCGGGAATGTTAAAAAAGGATCAACATTCCTTTGCAACACATTTAATGGAACAAGGCACAGATACCAGGTATATTCAAAAGCTTTTAGGTCATTCATCTATTAAAACAACAGAGATCTACACACATGTAAGTAAAAATTCTCTTGCAAAAATAATAAGTCCACCTGGCACTTTTTTGACGAAAAAGGGTTAATTTCATTGGTGTTTATTATTGTGTCAGATAGGAGATATAAAACACATTGATACTTATAACAACGTTGGGTACAATGCCAGAAAAACCCTACAAACATGATAGATTCTCGTTGATTTTTGCTATATTTGACACATGAGACAGGACCCTCAATATATTGATATAGAGATTGATAAATTAACTAATTCGATTGAGAATGTCATAACTGGAGACAGTTTTCAGACAGATGTTTCAATGATTGATCAGAGCGATTTAAAATCAATCACTAAAAAAAATGGATGGTTATTTAACTGGCGAAACGAGTATAAACAACCTGACAGAGACGTTTACAAACTTACAATTACAGGGAATCCAGATATAATTCAAGGGTTGGTTAGTATTACAGAGCGAGAAGACCATGTTTATATGCACCTGATTGAAAGTGCGCCTTTCAATCTTGGACGAAAAAAAGTCTATTTAGGAGTTCCAGGAAACATTGTTGCATTTGTTTGTCGTATATCATTTCATCGTGGATTTGACGGATATGTGTCATTTACCTCAAAAACTCAATTGATTGAGCATTATGAGAAGACTCTTGGAGCAAAAAATGTTGGCGGACATTTGATGGTTATTAATACAGACGCTGCATTAAAGTTGATTGATAAATATTTTAAAACCTAGATATTATGGGACTGATTAGAGAGCCTTTAGAAGTTGATTTCTTTGTTGACCCAAGACCCTTAACTGAGAAAGAGAAAAAAATGATTAGTGATTATATTAGGGCTGACAAAGAGAAAAGAAAAAGTAAAAAGCACACTAAAAAAGGCACATACAACCAACAAGCGGTATAAAACATTGGGGGTTAAGTGTTTATATGATCATTCTGCTCCGTATCAAGTTCGGTGTATCTCGCCAGGAAACAGCTCCGAATTCCCCAACGTTTCATACCGCAATACGTCAGCCTGTGCAAAAACCCTCCTCGCTTGTTCATAAGCTCCTTCCCGGAATTTTCTATTAAAATCCACAAATCCGTAACTTGATAACAATCAAAATCAAGGTATTATGGATCATAAACAGGGAACAGATCGCAGCCAGATGTTCATGTTCTGCCTGGAGAGTGCCATTGCAAAGGATGCCTTCGTTAGGGTTGTGGATGCTTTTGTGGATGCCATTGACTTAAAAAGCTTTGGATTTTCGCATGTGGATTGTAATGAAGAGGGTCGTCCACCCTATCATCCATCGGTATTGCTGAAGCTGTATCTATACACCCTCAAACGACAACGCGGGTTTACCTTCACCCTGATGCGGGGCAAGGAAAAAGTGCTGGGCGAAGTGGGACTCATGTTTATCGGGTATAACTTAAGCCGCTGCATTTCTGTCATTGGAGCCGAAAAGCTCATTGCAGCTCTCAGAGAGCACTGTTTACATAGTCTGTTGATCGGTTTCGGGCTTGTTTTAAGACATTTTAAGCAGTTAAGGGAAAAATGTAAATCTTCAGACAGATTCAGTCTGCAAAAATCTTTTGGCTTGTATGGAGCTCTGTTAAACTCATATGGATTATCTTTAGTTGGAAAATGAGTTTTTACACAGACTCACGTTAGCAGCAAGCTGTGTGCAGCCATCAAAATACACATTGTCAACTTAAAAACTACAACATGAAAAAAAATCAAACCCCAGTAATTCTAATTGCTTTTTTAGCAATTGTATCCTGCCAAAGCAGAATCGATGTTGATAAAGAGGTTGAAGCTATTTTAAATGTTATTCAAGCGGAAGGAAATGCTCATGCAACGCATGATCTTAATGGACTTAAGAATGCGTATATCCATGATAGTCTAACTGTAAGAGTTCATACAAGAAAAAGTAATTATTCGATCTTGGAAGGTTGGGATCAAGTAAACTCTTTATTTGAAAGCTGGATGAGCATGGATATGTCACGCTATAAAAACATCAAACAATCAAAAGAGAATGTGGTATTAAAAGTATTAGATAATAGCGCATGGCTTGTTTGTGATAATGTTTGGAATTTTGAGGTTGATGGAGAACCAATTGAAGATTCTGAAATTCAAATTACCTTCTTAGAGAAAGTTGATAGCGAATGGAAAATATCATTTAACGCGATAGTCACAAAGCCTGGTCCAAAAAGGGAATAAAGAATTGCCAGCTGCTAACATTTTGTATAAGTAATGGCAGGCAAAGTGCTAAATATCAAGTCTCGTAACCCGCTCAAACAACTTAGCGGTTTGACAGGAAAATACCACGCAATCTGCCACTACTCATACAATTTACCGTTAGGTTCAAAAATCTATTCCGACTTTAACCCAATTTAAATCAAAATATTATCGTTGATTATTGTAAACATACAACATGAAAGAAAGATTCTCAATAATAATGTTTATCGCCCTAATTATATTCTCCTCTTGTGATAAGGATGATTTCATAACAAATCAGAAAATTAGGTTTATTAATTATACAGATCTTAATTTCGATACTATTACCTTGATATCCAACTATTATAATAGCATTGAATTCTACGATCTAAAGGCATATAATCTAACCAATTTTCTGGAAATTTCAGATTTAGATCTGGAGTGTTATATTTCATTGACATATAATGATACTGCAGTTGGAAGAAATTGGCATATGCCTTCGTATGTGATTGATCCGGCAGGCGAAGGAAAATTGACGAGATGTCCAAATGGGAAGTATACATTTGGGATTTTTATACCGGATACGTTTTCAATCACACCAATGATTGTTCTTGAGTCATTCTCTAACTAATTATTGAAAGATATTAAAAAACACTAAAATAAGATAACCGCAGAGATTTCAGAACCTAACGGTATATACCAGCCCTTGCTTAATCGCTTTTTCAACAAATAATTCCTAAATTGTATCTGATATTATTTAAAACAATAAATCCATAGGTGGGCGGGCCAGTACATACCGTCCAACGTTGTGCAATAGTTATAACTTAAGAATTCAATTACTTTAAGAAAAATATTAATTAAAACTATTTATTATGAAAAGGTTTATATTTATAGTATTAGGTTTAACATTGACTTTAATTAGTTGTGAAAAAAAGGATGAAAATCTAAATTCAAACACTTTCGATGCAACCATAACTGTTTATAATGTAGAGGAATGGGCCATTGATTCACCACATCCTGTTTGCAGTGGAGCAGTTATAAAATTAATATCTTCAACAGATACAATTACTAAAGTGACTAATGATGAAGGAAAATCTTTATTTGAAGATTTAGAAGCTATCATTTATGAGATACAAATAACAAAAGACAATTTAAGTAACTTAATTGATAAAGATAATTCAGGGAAAGGATTTGTTTCTATAGGAATTTTTCAAAGTGAGGCAGATATTAATTCTTATACTGACTGGTCTGGGAATTTATTACAGCCTAATGCCAAACCTGGAGATATAAAGATTGATGATTTGAATTTTGATAATAATATAGATGACAAAGACAGGGTGTCAGTTACATATTACAAACCCTATGTCGATGTGAATAACGATTTAATCATTAATGATTATGATAAAGTAATTATTAATAAAGAAGGGGAAATGGGTTACCAAGTTCGGGAAAATCCGGATATGGACACTTATATTGGTAAATAAGTTTTCGAAGAATAAAAAAACCGTTGCACAACACACAATATAGCAAATGGCGGGGAAAATGGTATTTTGGGCTTTGTATCCCGCTTCTGGCTTTTGTCTCGGGGGATAATGACGCACTCCGCAAACTGCCACTTGCCATATTGCCAACCGTTGTGGCGCATAGGTGAGGCTCCGAAAATTACTTCCAATTTATATAAAAACCTATTGTGTAATGTTAACATATATGTTAACTTTTTAAAATGCCAAGAGATATAATATTTTAGAAAAATTACTTTATCGACTTTTATATCTCACTTAATTCATCGACTCAAGTGA
>CAZLJI010000269.1:0-4204 GCA_964559565.1 uncultured Ignavibacteriaceae bacterium
CAACGCACCACTTTAATGGTCTCGTCGAGTTCATGTCTTATCTTAGGCAGAACGAGGGCGGCTCAGCGGCGGGGAGCCGCGAATGCGGCCCCGTCCGCTGAAGCCGTCTTGTTATGCCACTATAATCAATGCGCGCCAACAGACATTACACTCGCTTGCAAATACCACGAAACAATCGGTACCAATAGAAATATCCATTTGCGTTCAATGATTACGCCAATAAGCAATATTAAACACATAATTGAATTAAATATCTCTATATATGCATATGCAATTCCAGATTGGCCACATGTGAGATCATGTGTATTGCATATATACCACATTGTAGACGCCATTACGACAATCTGAAGATACATCCCTATGTTTAACACGGATATTTTATATTTGCGGATATTATCGATATTCATATCTGGCATAACGTGAAGGCTCAGCGGCGCGGAGCCGCGAATGCGGCCCGCGTCCGATGAAGCCGATTGTTCGGCGCATTATTACGCGCAGTTACTTCGATACACCAAATAATAATCTATTAAGTGTCTTTATAGATAATATTGATGAAAAGAAATGAAATACTACCATTGCACTTAATCCAATTGTCACATACCTATACCTAGACACCTCAGTCATATGCCCATGGTTGCTTAACTCGTATTTCGTAAGCTTTTCAAATACAGGGATATTTGATACTCCATCAAGTCGTGCAACAGCAAACATAACGACAAATCCAATTGCGACTGCGAATGCAAGTATAGTGCATGTATGATTAATTACAGACTGCAAGGAAGTTCGACATTTAGAATGTATAAGCCCATCGGGAATAGCCGTCAATAACTTATTGTATCGCTTATTGTCATCAAGAATATTTAGTATGGCAGATATGGCAAAACCAATAACGCCATATTTAATACCTTCTCTAGGACCAAATATTGACATCCAGAAGCTTACACTAATTATTACAACATTTGCTACTACGATAAATACAATTGTCTTCAATAACCACTTATGGTGTATGACATTCTCTTCCATATCGTTATTTATACTCGCCGAACGAGGGCGGCTCAGCGGCGGGAGGGCGCGAATGCGCCCCCGTCCGCTGAAGCCGTCTTGTTAGTGCGCATTATTTATCAGACTTCACATTAACATTTAGAGTCAATCTATTTGCTTCTTTAACTCCATAGTACTCAATTAATTTATTTTTCAGTATGTCTTTATGTTGATTTGAAGGCAGATCTCCAAATAACCAGTGATCGCCCACGCAACACGTCTGAAGTATACGCAGTTCACTATACGGCATTCCCAATCGAGTGAGCAATACATTTAATTGCTCACATTGCTTGTCATTGTTGTATTCTACGATGGCATTACGAATAATTGCCGCCGCCATAATAACCAAGAATATTAATAATACCTTAGAAATAATTGCCTTTCTAGGGCTATTCATAAACAAGGCACTAACGATAAGGCTCAGCGGCGGGAGGCCGCGAATGCGGCCCCGTCCGCTGAAGCCGTCTTGTTATGGTGTCATTAAATGCAATTAGCAGAACACCAATAAAAGCAAGAACTACACCAAATATAGTATAGTATAATGCTTTTTCAAGTATTCTCTCAGTTAATACATTTTCTGGGGCTGGCCATACATGACCGCTATTGAAATCATAAATTATATATCCTTCGTACAAGTTATTGCGGAAGAAATATACATATACTGAATAGGTCAGGCACAATATTGCAAATACCACTAGCAATGTACCCAATCTATACGGCTTTATCATTACTTCTATTCCATAACGGAAAGGCTCAGCGGCGGGAGGCCGCGAATGCGGCCCCGTCCGCTGAAGCCGATTGTTCAATCGCATATTAATAATCACTATACCCGTGGTAGCTGCATCTGGGAATACAGGATGTATCGAAGTTGTATGTCCCACCGGATTCACAATGAGGAAATAAGTCGTATATTGGGGATTTCTTATTAAGCATATATTTCTTTGTGTGCTTTATAACATCAATAATTGTAACAACTGCTGTAGAATCATTCTTGCTTCTTAGTTCGAGAATATCATCTCTACCTGTCTTTAATAATCTAAGATTATGATGACACATTCGTTTCGCTGCCAATTCTTCAGGTATTGGGTCAGGAGGTATCTTTCTGCCCCGAAACATTGGGTATAGATATATACTCAACCCAGTAAACGCACATATAGTAATAATAATTATTAAACGTATATTCATAATGTCGATTGAACGATGCGGCTCAGCGGCGGGAGGCCGCGAATGCGGCCCCGTCCGCTGAAGCCGATTGTTATCCATATATCATATATTATATTTAATAGACTCGGCCTATATTGTATTTAAATATTAATTCTTTATTTAGATTAAATCTATTTGACTGTTTATCAATCATTATTCTGTAATTATATTTATAAAGACCGTGATGATCACTTATAACATATATTGATACATATACGCATTTATTAATATTGTCAATAAACATTGATGGCATATAAGCATTGTCATTTATCCGTAACTGTATTTCATTCGGCAACTGTTTTGTGCTGATCATTATTGATATTTTCTTATAATTCGCATGCCAGTGAAGATTAAATTGATCATACATAATATTTAATATTGCGAGTTCTAAGTATCCTTCGTCAGAGCCGTCTGCATAGACATAATCAACATACCATTTGTCTGTATTTATTACTTTTATTACATTATCGTCATGCCATTTTCCATTAATAATAGTTATATTGTTATTATCATTATATTTATCGGATATGAAATCTATAAATGTTAAATATGGTCTTTGCGATATTGGCCTTGCATATACAACGGGAGATCCCCAATTGATATCATAATAATACACATAATCCAGAGTATAGCCATCACTCATCAACAAATGATTTAATATACTTAAATAAGACATAATATCGAACCACTTAATATCCTTCTTGGGATGTCGAGCATCCCATCCATCTTTAAGATATAAATGTCCAGCATTACATAAAAGAGTATTTAGTGAATCTACTTTATCTCTCATGTGGGAATATAGCATACTTCTATCAGGGGACCGCTTATTAGATATGACATTCTGTGGTTCATGCTGCGGATCTGAATATATAGTATCACTATTGTTATTATGATCTCGTATTGAATATTGAGGAGGGCTAAAATATATATAATGAATTGATAGCACTATAATTATAAGCAATGCGAAAGCCATTGTAATTATTATGAAAGATGGATTATTATGCATTCGTACACGATATCGTATATGATTATTATCTTCGTATTTATTCATGTGTTATATGTTGGATAGCGGAGAGGCTCAGCGGAAGCAAGGCACCCGGCGCTGTTAAAGCCGTCTTGTTATCTCTTTGTTAATTCAATACAGCATACCTATTTATATGACGATATATTCCGCAGAATAGTATGCTCAATATAGTCTATATTATGATGAATGGTAGACTCATAGATATTCGCTTTCATATATAGGAATCTTAAGCGTTCAATATATTTTATCGCGAGGTCAGGCTCATTTAATTTCAAATATATATTCAAGAATTCTAAAGTGGCAGTCCAATACATATCCATGCTTCTTGCGTTAGGTGGAGATTCAGATGTTATATCAATAGCTGTGATGATACGAGCATATATATTCTTTGCTTTATTATAGTGTTTTACTGCATCCTTGTAATTACTATTTGTCATTATGTCAGCTAATAGCACATATTGTTTTGCCATTTCCATCCATATACTGACATATTTGCTAAATATCGAATCATTACTCAGTATTTCATATAATGCTATTGATTTATAATGCATATCAAGTTCAGCGTAGTATTTCGCCAACATCCAGAGGGATGTCAAATGAAGTTCATCAAGATCTACATGTTCGGCCTCAGCCATATCCTTCTGAAGGATTAGCTCTTTATTTATATTTACTAATATTCTTTTTATTCTATATAGCTCTTTAATGTCATATATATGCTCAACGCTTAATTCTATTGGCTTATAACAAGCATAATACATTGGCATTACTATTGATTCATTCATATGAATATGAAGCACAATATCACTTATATCGCACTTGAGATTGCTTAGAGTGGCATCTTCATTGGTATTATTATATGTACTGCATGAGATGCATATCACATTCATTGCGAGCAATGATAAATAGCGTTTATATGTTGTCATGTTGTAGATAACA
>CAZLJI010000270.1:0-3675 GCA_964559565.1 uncultured Ignavibacteriaceae bacterium
AGATTAAAAACAGCCAGGATTTTGTCTTTCTCTGAATTTCTGGTGAATGCAAAAATAGATTCATAGTCAGAAGCTTCGATATATTTTAGCTCGCCGCCTTTATTACCATTTTGAAGTGCTTTGTAGTTCTTTTTTAACTCAAAAAGTTTTGAATATATGTTGAATAATTTGTGTTCTTTCCACTCAACCAAATCTTTCTCGAAGAAGGAGAGCCGCTTTGTATTACCTGCTTCCTGACCGGTATAAACAAGAGGCATATCTGGAATAAGACAAGACAGAACAGCGAAAGTTTCCGCACCATCACCTAGTCGTTCAAGCTCGGTTCCGTTCCAGCTATTTTCATCATGGTTCGAAGTGAACTGCATTCTAAAAGCATTTGCAGGAAATTTCTCTTCATTTTTGTTTAGATGCCCAATTAAATTAATTACAGTTTTTTCTTCCTTTGCTATTCCATTCAGAATGTGATGAAGATCCCAATCGTAAGTCATATCAAAAGCAAGATGCACTTCTGGTGTGTCCCACTCAGCAAGCATAAAAACATTTTTTATTTTTTCCAATTCGGTTCTTGCTTCAATCCAGAATTCGATCGGAACCATTCCTGCAACATCGCACCGATATCCATCAATATCACACTCTTCAACCCAAAACTTTAACGCATCAATCATTTCAGACCAGAGCTCTTTATTATCAAAGTTTAAATCAGCGACATCACTCCAATCAGGATTTGGCGGCTTGATATTTCCCAGAGAATCTTGTGTATAAAAATCAGGATGTTCTTCAATCCAGCTATTATCCCACGCAGTATGGTTAGCAACCCAATCAATAATTACATACATTTCCATTTTATGAATCATCTTCACTAAAGATTTAAATTCCTCCAGTGTACCGAATTCCGGATTTACAGCTTTATAATCTTGCACTGAGTAATAGCTGCCGAGTGTTCCTTTTCTGTTCTTTTCTCCGATAGGATGAATTGGCATCAACCACAATATGTCAGCTCCAAGTTCTTTTAATCTGGGAAGATGTTTTTCAAATGCTTTAATTGTTCCTTCTTCTGAGTATTGCCTGAGGTTCACTTCATAGATTGCTTTGTTATAACTCCAGTCGGGAGGTCTGAACTCTTGAGCAATGACGGTCTGTGGAATTAAAGAAGTGAACAATAAATAAACTAAAAGGTGGAAATATTTTTTAAGCATAAAATTTCTCTGCAGTAAATAAATTTAACGTAAATTAGTTTCTAAATGACCGATTGGTTTAAGCACTGAAGGGTATTTGTATTAGCTAACCCTCTTTTATTTCAAAGCTTAATCCATTTAGGGTTATGAGGTTCAAAACTTTTTTCCTCAACGCTGTTTTGGTTGGAGGATTTATTTGACACAAAAAGCTCTCTCTTCATCTTAATCAGATTCTGCTCCTGCCTTATCTTTTCTTTGATCTTTGTGTATTTATCTATTACTACCTGGTGCTTATTAATTTCATCTTCGAGTTTTTTCTTAACCGAAGCTAATTTATTAATGGCTAACCGGTGTTCTTCGTGTTCAATTTTTATTTTGTTAATTGTAGTATGAAGATTTACAAGTTCTTCCATTGAATCCTTGATGCCATTGTTCAATTCGTTAAGCCTGTATTCGTACTCCCTGATTTCACTTTCCAGTCTTGTCTTTTGCTCAGTGTTTTTGTTAAAGCGTTCTTCTGACTTATGAAAAAGTTCTTTCAAACCGTTTTCAAATTCAACTAATTTATTATGGTAAAGTTCGCTTTCAATACTAAGTTCTTTATTCTGAATTTTCTTTTCAACACTTTTATTTTCTAATGATGTAATTTCCCCTGCAAGTAATTCCTTTTGATCATTAATTGTTTTTAATAAGTTTTCAATTGATTCCGCTTCGGTTTGTCGGATAGAAAGAACTTTTTCGGCTTCATCAAGAGCAGCTAACTTATCAAGCAGCGCTTGGTCTTTTTCGTTTACGTCATTTTCTTTTTTGATGAGCATCTGTTCTAAAAGATTTTTCTTTTTATACATTTCACCCATCTGCGTACTGTAATGCTTAAACATATCAGCAAATCGTTTCTCGAACATACTGTTGCTAAGCTGAATTTCTTCTTTTCTTTTTTCCAGCAAGGGGACAACGTCTTTTATTTTTTTATAATAGTCATCAAGCTTAGACCATGTTTCTCTTGCGCTTTCTAATTTCCCCTCAATCTCTGATTTTTCATAATCCTTTTCTGACAATTCGCTTTTAACCGCGATTAGCTTTTTTTCTATGTGGCTTAGTTCACCAGTGAGTTCATTCAACCTGCTGGTTTTTGATTTCAGATTATTCTCTGTCAATGAAAGTTCATTCGTCTTAGTTGCTAACTCCTCAAGAATAAGTTTATTTTTAAAAGAAATCTCGTTTAACCTATTTGACTTCGTTACGTAATCCTTTTCAAGAGAAGCAAACTGAATTTCTTTTGAAGAAAGCTCATCATTTAGCTGCGAGATAAGTTCCTTCTTAAGTTCTTCCGATTGACTGAGCCGCTCGATTGATTCCCTGATTTTTTGCTCTTCCTCTCTTAACGCTTTAATCACTCCTTGAATTGTGTTAGCTTCCTTTTCAAAATGTGAAACTTCAATCGGAATTGATTTTGATTCAGCAGTTTCATTGCTAAATTCTAATTTCTTATTCTTTGATGTAACATCAATCCGATTGATTTCGTCTGTAATTTCATCACGTTCTGCCTTCAGTGACCGAATTGATTTTTCCAGTTCAGAAAGTGATTTCTTCTTTAACTCAATTGATTCAGAAAGTTGCTGTTCTTCAACTATTAAAGACTGTACTTTATTCTTATTACTATCTTCAATGATCGAACCTTTTTGTCCAACTTTCCTTTCTATTTCCTGTAGTTCTATGCTACGAATTTGTAATTTATTGTTTAACTCGACTTCACGGTCGGAGAGTTGCTTTATCTTTTGCCTTATCTCAAGAAGATTTTTCTTCTCATTATCTTTCAAAGCAGATATTTTACTAATAAAACTTTTTAATTGTTCTTTATTAAGTTCATCCTTCTTTTCAGTAAGAGCTTTTATTTCTTGCTTTCGCCTTTTAATTTCTAAGTCTGAACTCTGTTCCATTCCTTCTACTTCCAGCACTCTTTGGTAAACCTCACGAAATTTTTTCTCCATTTCTGTTGTTTCTTTTTCAAGTTCTTTTTTTCGTTTTTCTGCCAACTCAATTTCTTTATATACAGGAAATCTTATTCCAATTTCATTTTTCTCGTGCTGATTTGTCGAATGGTCCGTTAGTTTATGAATTTGGTTTTGCTCGTATACTTTCATCTCGCGAAGTTGTTCAATTTCGCTGGAAAGTTTGTGTAAATCGTTATTAAGCTTGATTTTTTCTTTCTCGAGGTTCTCGAGTGTTAGCGCAGCCTGATCTTTTTTTAATGTGATGTTAGCAAACTCAACTTTGGCTCTTCTTAAAAGATCATCGAGCTGACGGAAGTGCGATTCTTTGTCAGTTACGTTTTGGATGAAAGCTTTCAGCTCTTCATTTTCAGATTGCAGCTCTTTAAGCTTTTTAGAACTTAGAAATGCCATGGAAATCTCTTCCTCTTTTAGGTTGAAAGGATTTTAATTCTTCTGAGACTATCAAATACTGAGTATAATTTTCTAGATTTTCTTTGGAGGTGATT
>CAZLJI010000270.1:3685-4202 GCA_964559565.1 uncultured Ignavibacteriaceae bacterium
AGTTTAAGTTAAACATTAGTTTAGCAAGAATCAATATGAAGATATGCCGGACTGCACAAGAAAAAGTTTTGAGAATAGTTGTTCAGTATTAATTTTGTAAAATAATCTTGAGGCTAAAAAATTAATTTTTCAATTACTACCATCAAAGTTTTCCTTCTTTATAGAGTTTTCTCAATCTAAGTTTTTCAAGCTGACGTTCTATAATCATTTCCGCAAGTGAGGCGGGAATTGAATCTCTGTTATTACCAGAAAATAACTGACTTAATTTCCTTTCACTTATATCTATTCTGTAAAGTATATTGACCAGTGCATCAAACTTTTCATCGAGTAAGTATTTGAGTTTTTCGGTTAGGTGTTTTCTGAACTCTTCAAGCGAAGCCGAATCGGTTGAAGGTATAAGAGAAGTATTATCCGCCATCAGAAAATCTTTTTCAACAAACTTTACAATTTCTACGACTTGCTTTTTCTCTTCTTCCATAGACTTTCTTTGGTTTAACTATTCTGTTACTTCTGAAAT
>CAZLJI010000271.1:0-3081 GCA_964559565.1 uncultured Ignavibacteriaceae bacterium
AATTTGTAACACTTAAGGTATATGATCTTCGTGGAAAAGAAGTAGCAACGTTAGTTAATGATGAACTTGAAACTGGAATTTATAAAGCAGAATTTTCCGCCACAGGCGGATCCACCTCCGGTGGAAATGTAGCTCAGGTCTCCAGACCTGAGATTACTAGCGGAATTTATTTTTACAGACTTGAAACAGGCAATTACACCGAAACGAAGAAAATGCTGTTGTTAAAATGATTTTTGCACATTTAGTGCAAGACTTGTTGGTAAGTTTGGTGTATTCATAAATCCTAGAGAAAAATTCCAGCTAACTTCTTCTTCCAATCGATTATTATATGATGAGACTAATCTGGCAGCATTTATTGCACTGATAATTCTATTCAAAATTAATCCCCCTACAACAAACTGTATATTATTACTAGCAGTTTCACTTGAATTCCACATATCTCTGTAAGTTCTTCGCTCATCAGTAGAATTCCACTTCCAGAAATTTGCTTCTTCATCGTACATCTCATCAAAATTTCTTTCTAAAGCTTTCTGATCATTATAAGTATATACGCTTGTATAATCGCCAATATTAGCATAAAATTCTTCATCTTTATTAGAATCATTAATTACACCACCGGTTGAAGCTGCATAAGTTTTGTAATTATCCTCCTGCCAGTTTGAGTAAGCATTCATTCCAATTAAAGTACCCCATAAAACTCCATCTGCAATGGTGAAGTATTTCCCTGAACTATACGAATCAGCATAAAGCTCTCCCATTCCGGGAAGAAGTAGAGAATAAATTATTCCGAGTCCAACACTTTTCTTTTCAGCCGTTTCAAATGAGTTGATACTTACAGTTGAAGCGCTGTAACTCGCATCTGAATCTTTTACTGAGTTTTTAAGTTCCTGAATTGACTTCGTTGTCTCTGTTTGTGAGAAAACAATTGCTGAGCAGAGTATGAATATCAGGCAGAATAATTTCATATTTTTTTATTTGAATTTTAGTCTTAAGTATGGACTAAATCAATTGATTTTTTTGTGGATATTATTGTTCCGCTACAAATCTCAGAATCCACCCCAGTTATAAATATATTGCAAATACTGCTGGTTAGAGATTCATCATACTCAGCTTGAACTTTTACGTAATTTGAAGTAAATCCGTGCATAAAGCCGTTTTTATTATTGTTTTCGAAAAGCACAGCCTGATTGGTTCCAATCATATCAGAATAAAACTGTGCTCTTTTCTTTTCACTTAAAATCCTGAGAATATTATTTCTTCTTTTTCTTTCCTGAACATCTACAGTTCCCGGAAGTGAAATTGCCTTTGTGTCAGGTCTTTCAGAATAGGTAAACACATGCAGGTAAGAAACAGGGAGGTCTCTCAGGAAGTTATGTGTATGAATAAAATCTTCTTCAATTTCACCGGGAAACCCAACAATCACATCAACACCAATTCCGGCATCCGGCAATAGTTCTTTTATTTTATGAATCAACTTGTAATAATCTTCGGCAGTGTATCTTCTCTGCATTGCTTTTAGAATTCTAGGACTTCCGCTTTGCAGAGGAATATGAAAATGATTGCAAAGCTTTTCTGATTCATTCGTGAGATTGATAATTTCATCAGTTAAAAGATTTGGTTCAATCGAGCTGATACGAATTCGGAACTCACCTTCTATTTTTATTAGTTCAGAAAGAAGATGGAAAAGGTTTGTATCGATATTCTTTCCGTAATCGCCAACATTCACTCCTGTCAGTACAATTTCTTTATAGCCACAATCCAGCAATTTCTTAAACTCATCAATTACATTATTTACAGCCAGACTTCTGCTTCCACCGCGAGCCAGAGGGATGGTACAAAATGAGCAAGTGTAGTCACACCCATCCTGAATTTTTAAAAACGCACGTGTTCTGTTATCAGCGTCAGTAGAATGTGCAACACCAAATTCTGTTAAGTTTTCAGTTGGAGTTACTGAGATACATGTGAGTTCTCTTTTCTTGAAATTTTCAAGAAGTGAAAAAAGCTTAAATTTTTCATTGCTGCCTAAAACTGCATCGACGCCATCAATGCTTGCTATCTCTTCAGGACGAAGTTGTGCATAACATCCAGTGACGATTATAAACGCTTCAGGATTTTGCCTCAAAGCTCTTCTAACTATTTGTCGGCATTCTCTTTCAGCAGATTCAGTAACTGAGCAAGTATTTAAGACATAAACATTTGCTTCCTCATGAAAATCTGCTATCTCAAATCCTCTGTCCAGGAACTGTTGTCCAATCGAAGAAGTCTCTGAATAATTCAGCTTACAGCCGAGAGTATGTAGTGCAACTTTTTTTTGCATTATGAGAATTTAAAAGAAAAGCGGGCATCTCTCCCGCTTTTCAATTTAATTATGATTCTATTATTGTGGATTTTCAGTCTTCTTAACTTCCGGACTATCCTGAATCTCAAAGATTGGAAACTCAGAAGAATCAATAGCTCCTGTATCAGCATTTTTTATGCTGTCTAAAGATACTTTATCGAGCTTATGCTTATTAAGGTAATCTTCGATTTCACTATCTGGTTTATCCTTCAAAGCTGCGATTGTACTAAGCACAATTTTCTTGTTGCTCTTGTCGAATTCGATAACTTTTATCGGAATAACATCATCAACAGGGAAATGCATCGCCAGGTTTTTTAACTTTGAAGTTGATAACTGATTTGCAGGCACAAATCCATCAACACCTTCAGGTAACTCGGCAATCAATCCTTTTTCAATAATACGAACTACTTTACCAGTAGTAATTGTTCCGATTGAAAATCTCTGTTCAAATGTATCCCAAGGATTATCCATTATCTGCTTGTGGCCACGAGAAATTTTTCTTGAATCGACGTCAACACCAAGCACAATCACTTCTAGTGATTCACCTTTCTTAACAACTTCCCCGGGATGTCGTATCTTCTTTGTCCAGGAAAGATCAGAAATATGAACTAATCCGTCAACGCCGGGCTCAAGTTCAACGAACACACCAAAGTTGGTAAGATTTCTTGCAACACCAGTATGTCTGGAACTTACCGGATATTTTATCATTAATGTCTGCCATGGATCTGGTTCAAGCTGTTTAA
>CAZLJI010000271.1:3091-4192 GCA_964559565.1 uncultured Ignavibacteriaceae bacterium
TTCTCATCTTTATCTAGACTGAGAATGATAGCTTCAACAATTTGTCCCATCGCAACAACCTGTGAGGGATGTTTTATGTGCTGGGTCCAGCTCATCTCAGAATTGTGAATCAAACCTTCAATGCCTTTTTCAATTTCAATAAATGCACCGTAATCAGTAAGCGAAACAACTCTTCCGGCAACTTTATCGCCAATTTTATATTTCTCATCAATATTTTCCCAAGGATGAGGAAGAAGTTTCTTGAGACTAAGTGAAATTCTTTTCTTAGCTTCGTCGTAATCGGTAACAACAATTTTTAATGTCTCATCAAGCTTAACAACTTCACTTGGATGATTTATTCTTCCCCAGCTTAAGTCTGTGATGTGAATTAAACCATCAACGCCGCCGAGATCAACGAATACACCGAAATCAGTTACAGCTTTAACGATGCCTTCAAGAATTTGTCCTCTCTCAAGACTTTCTAGAATTGCCTTTCTTTGATCAGCAATTTCTTCTTCGATAAGGACTTTGTGAGAAACAACAACATTCTCAGTTGGGATATTTACCTTCACAACTTTGAAATCCATCGTCTGTCCAACCAAAGCATCAAAATCTCTTATTGGTCTTATATCAATTTGTGAACCGGGAAGAAATGCTTCCATTCCTATTAAGTCAACAACCATTCCACCCTTAATTCTTTTAATTATTTTGCCATCAATTATCTCACCGGTATCATGAGCTCTGATAACTTTTTCCCAGATTCTCAAGAAATCTGCTCTTGATTTGCTTAGAACAAGATTTCCTTCAAGATCTTCAACACTTTCCAGAACTACTTCAACTTCCTGTCCGACTTCCAATTTTGCATCTTCACCAAATTCGCTTCTTGGAATTGTGCCTTCAGATTTAAATCCAACATCGATAATTACGTGATCATCCTGGATCCTTACGAGTCTTCCTTTAACAAGTTCACCCTGTTTTACATCTCTGAAAGATTCTGTATACAGGTTTGCGAGCTGTTCGAATTCTTCCTGTGTGTAATCGTATGTATTGAATTTGTTTTTCGCCTTTTCGAAATCTTCTAATACATTGGTTGACTTATCTTTCACATCAGTGGTCATTAAT
>CAZLJI010000272.1:0-3324 GCA_964559565.1 uncultured Ignavibacteriaceae bacterium
AGTTGAATGAGCACACTTACAAAAAAACTTTCATTCTTAGATCGTTACTTAACGCTGTGGATTTTTTCTGCAATGCTTGTCGGTGTTTTATCGGGTTATTTATTTCCGCAGGTTGTTGATTTCTGGAATACCTTTCAGATTGGCACAACAAACATCCCGATTGCTATTGGATTAATCTTGATGATGTACCCTCCGCTTGCAAAAGTTAAGTATGAAGAACTGCCGGATGTTTTCAGAAATGTAAAAATACTTTCGCTTTCACTTGTTCAAAACTGGATTGTTGGTCCGATACTAATGTTTTTCCTTGCAATAATTTTCTTGCAGGATTATCCTGAATATATGGCAGGATTAATTTTAATCGGACTCGCACGCTGCATCGCTATGGTAATTGTCTGGAACGAACTTGCAAAAGGTGATACTGAATATGCTGCAGGACTTGTTGCATTCAATTCAATCTTTCAGGTATTATTCTTTTCGATTTATGCTTATGTTTTTCTAACCGTTCTTCCATCCTGGCTGGGGTTACAGACTTTCGCAGTTGACATCACAATCGGACAAATTGCAGAAAGTGTTTTTATCTATCTTGGAATTCCATTCATTGCGGGAATGATCACACGCGTCACTTTATTGAGATTGAAAAACAAAGAGTGGTATGAAAAGAAATTCATTCCCAAAATCAGCCCGATTACTTTAATTGCATTGCTGTTTACAATACTTGTAATGTTTTCGCTGAAAGGAGAATACATCGTACAGCTTCCACTGGATGTTGTAAGAATTGCAATACCGCTGCTTCTCTACTTTGTGATAATGTTTATAGTTTCATTTTATATGGGGAGAAAAGTTGGTGCTGATTACAGCAAAACTGCAACTCTATCATTCACAGCAGCAAGCAACAACTTCGAGTTAGCCATTGCTGTGGCAATTGCAGTATTCGGAATAAATAGCGGAGAAGCATTTGCCGCTGTTATTGGTCCGCTTGTCGAAGTGCCTGTACTGATTGCACTGGTCAATGTTGCATTGTTTTTTCAAAAAATATATTTTGGGAAAGTTGAAGAAGGAACTATTAAAGCTCCTGATGTTTGTCCATAAATAGGTTCAAATAATTAATCATCTATAAAGGGAAATTATGTTAATAAAAATAACATTTCCTGTTATGATGCTGATATTCAATACTGGTATTGCGAATGCTCAGTATTTTGAGTCAGTTGAAAAAGAAGCTGAAAGAATTTTAGTCTCGCTTTCGGACGGGGATTCTATAAATTTATCAGAATTCGATGATTTAAAAAATCTTCTCGATTCTGAAGTTGGTATTGAAGTATCCAAAGCATTTACCAATGTCAACTCGCAAAGTATTGACAGTCTGAAAAATCACTTAAACGAATTTGAATCAGAATCTCAAAACATTTCAACTGATTCTGCTTTCGTACTTTTTAATGACTGGTATCTGCATTTTCAAAATATCTTATACGAGTATTCAAAGCAAAAATTCTTTTCATCGGATAAAACTAAAATTCTTTTCTTCAGCACATCAATGTCTTGCTACTGCACATTAAAGATGAGTAGAGAACAAACTGTTGATTTGTTACAATTTGTCAAGTCTAATAATGACGATTATGATTATTGGATTGTTGATTCGTACTGGTATAATGATTTGCAAATAAAATATGAAACACTATTCGCACCATCAGTGATAGTATTCAACGGCAGCAACGAGGTACTTTACAAAATAGAGTATGAAGAAAAGATGCTTGCCCGGCTAACAGATTATTTCAACAATAACAGTAAATAATAATGGACTGGTTAACAAATCTCGAACAGGCAAAAGAAGAGTCAACAAAAACAAAAAGACTTATTCTTCTTCAATTTGAAATGGATGGATGCGGCGGCTGTAAAAAACTTGAAGCCACAACTTACAAGGATGAGAAAGTTATAGATGAACTTAATGAGTGGTTTGTTCTGCTTAAACTTGATCTGATAAAAGACAGAGAAGTTAGAAAATCACTCGGTGCGTACTGGACTCCCTCAATTTATTTTCTCGATCAGAATGGAAATTCATACTACCATTTTAATGGTTATCTGCCAGCAACAGAATTCAGAGCAATGATGCGACTCGGAATTGCAGAAACAATTATGCCGCGCGGAAGATATGATGATATCATCAAAATCATTGAAAAGGATCTTGATGAGTTAGCTGTAACATCTTTCTATCCAAAGCTGCTAGTTGCCAGAGAAACAGCACATTACGTAAAGAAGAAAGATAACTCTCAATTGAAAAAAACTTTAAAAGAAATTCAAAATAAATATCCCGAATCAACTGAAACTAAAATGTATTTCTGGGATGAAAATAGAATGAACAAAACACCGATGGAATCGCTCAAACACTTTGCACCTGAGTTTGCCGAAGCCCAGATGCAGGAAAAAATCCCTAATCTTCGAGAATGAGAAATACCAAAAAGTTCCGAATAAGTATAAAATTCTTGTTGGAATAGGAGTTGCCGCCGCATTAGGTAGCGATACCTGCACACAAATGTGGACGAAAATGGCAAAGCAAAACAATGTTACAAACGAAGAAATTCTCGAAGCAATTAATGTCGCCCCTTATATGAGGCAGGCAACTGTAAATGATACTATTGCAAATTCATTAAAAATTTTAGATGGAGAATAAAAATGATATCTATAAAAATACTTGGTACAGGCTGCAAAAAATGTCAAACGCTTGAAGCAAAGGTAAGAGATTTGATTGCAGTAAATAATATAGATGCTGCAGTTGAAAAAGTAACAGATATCCAGGAGATGGTCAAGTATGGTATAATGATGACCCCCGGACTGATAATAAATGAGAAAGTAAAAAGCTTTGGAATCATTCCAAAAGATGATCAGATAATTAATTGGCTAAAGGAAAATTAAAATGAAAAACATTTTTAAAGTGCTCGTATTGGTTTTGTTGCCATTCATCATACTCGCTCAGTCAGGAGAAGTAAAACCAACAATTACCTTTATAGAACTTGGCTCAGTTAACTGTGTGCCTTGCAAGATGATGCAGCCGGTGATGAAAGCAATTGAAGAAAAATACGGCGTTCAGGTTAAAGTGATATTCTATGATGTTTGGAAATCCGATCAAAAAAAGTATGCAGCACAATATGGAATAAAGTTAATCCCAACTCAGGTTTTTCTTGATGAGAATGGAAAAGAGTTTTTCCGACACGAAGGATTTTATCCCGAAGCAGAAATTGATAAACTGCTGCAAGGGAAAGGATTGAAACCGAAGGATAAAAAAAGTTGAAATGATGGAAGGTATTTTTAATACTCTATACGAAGCAATGA
>CAZLJI010000272.1:3334-4187 GCA_964559565.1 uncultured Ignavibacteriaceae bacterium
CATCAGTCGGATGGGGAGTGTTGAGTATTTTGCTCTCGCCATGTCATCTTACAAGCATTCCATTGATTGTTGGCTTTATAAGCTCTCAAGGTAAAATGTCAGTTGGCAGAACGTTTAATATTTCACTCGTGTTTTCACTTGGAATATTAATTACAATTGCTTTGATTGGAGTAATCACTGCATCGCTGGGAAGACTAATGGGAGACCTCGGATCGTTTGGTAATTATTTTGTTGCCGTCATTTTTTTTATTGTCGGTCTGCATCTTCTCGATATAATAAAACTAAATTGGAACAACTCAACTCTAAAACAAACTAAGAACAAAGGGTTGCTTGCGGCTTTAATACTGGGATTACTTTTCGGACTTGCACTTGGTCCCTGCACATTTGCTTACATGGCTCCGGTGCTCGGAGTGGTTTTTCAAACTGCTCAAACTGATTATATTCTCTCAATAACTTTACTCGCAGCTTTTGGAATAGGTCATTGTTCAGTTATCGTTGGTGCCGGAACATTAACGGGAAAAGTTCAGAAGTATCTGAATTGGTCAGAAGGTTCAAAAACAATTTTATGGATTAAACGAATTTGTGGTGTGCTGGTTATACTTGGTGGGATTTATTTGATATATACTGTTCATTCATAATAATTTACCTTACACCCACATCCATCCCACATACGGTTATAGATTTCCAGTCTTTCGTTTATCAACCCTTCACCTTCCTTTTTTGATAGTACCTTTCTGATTAAGTATTCATCCTTCGTTGTTTTTTCCTGAAGTATCAAATCATCTTCAAATTTCAAAAGACGGATTTTATCTGAGATGTAGGTCTTCTCTTCAATTATGAGTTTGGAAACTGC
>CAZLJI010000273.1:0-4180 GCA_964559565.1 uncultured Ignavibacteriaceae bacterium
CCTTTTCCGATTTCTCGATAATAGTTTTGTTCAGAAATTGTAACTGATGCCGATTTAACTCTTTGAACAACCGCTTTCATTTTTTTCTCCAAAAATAATCCGGTCAATATTCTGGTAATCCTTAATAACTCCGACATTCTGAAAATGATTCTTTGTCATAATTTCTACAACTTCTTCACTCTGCCCCTGGGCAACTTCAAAGAATAACTTTCCATTTTCTTTTAGCCTGACTGAGGACTTTGTTGAAATTTCCCGGTAGAAAGTATAACCGTCACCCTCATCAGTAACTGCAATTGGCGGTTCAAAGTTTATTATTTCCTTTTGAAGTGCTGAATAACTTTCCTTCGAAACATAGGGAGGATTTGAGACTATTAGGTCAAACATTGGAAAGCTATTCAAATCATTTTTAAGAATATCATGCTTAACGAATTTAATCCTTTCTGAAACATTATGTCGTTCTGAATTTTCTCTAGCAATTAGCAAAGCTTGCTCACTTATATCTGTAGAAAAAATTTGAGAGCTCGGTAAATTGACAGCAAGTGCAATTGCAATATTACCGCTTCCACTGCCAACATCAAGGATAATCAATTTTTCATCTTTTGGAAATTGATTCAGAATGTTTTCAACCATCCATTCAGTTTCCGGTCTGGGAATGAGCACGGATGGATTCACTTTAAATTCTAAACCATAAAATTCAACTTTACCAATTATATATTGCAAAGGCTCAAAATTCCCTCGACGCTTAATGTAATCACGATACTTTTGAACTTCATCTTCGCTGAGAGGACGTTCGAAAGAAAGATACAAATCAAGTCTTTTACAGTTAAGAATATCCGCGAGTAATAGCTCTGCATTAGTGCGGGGAGATTCTATTCCTTTCTGATTAAGATATTGTGTAGATAGATCTATTGATTCCAGTACTGTAATCATTAAATAATTTCTATATATGATTTCTAATTTATGAAAACGGGACGAATTAATCGGTGAGGAATAAGTATAAAATCAAGCCGAAGTCAATTTGCAATGCTACAAATGTAACCGCACTTATTAAATCATATTTGTCTGTTTGTTCAAGCAATGCAGGATCGCCAGTTATCTGATATTGATCAAAGTTTTTATCTGCTTCAAGCTTGTAATATGCTGTTGTTGCTCCAAGCGCTATGGCTGTTCCGACAAGAAATTTAAATAGTGTTGACTCATAAAAACTTTCACCTTTGACCTGTCCAATGAATCGCAACTCGGGTTTTACTCCTGCCGCTATTTCTTGCTGAGTAATTAGTTTATCTTCATACTCTGGTTTTTGAAGCAGAAGTGTTTGAAAATTGTCTTCGAGCAGCATTGGTGTGAAGCCAATAAGAGAATCCGATTCTCTAACTAGAGCATTCTGAGGATATGAATCCAGAAGAAGTTTATTGTTGAGATTATAATTAAGATTCAAATTACTACAGTCTTTTATTCTTAGAGTATCCTCAAAGTTGCGAGCATTCCACTTTTTAAAATCCTCAACGATATTGATTATATAAGTGCCCGGTTCCAGCTCAAGTTCAAAATTATTTCCTTCACTATCAAAGTTATCATTTACAAACAGCTTTGCATTTTCGATATCAATTTGAATAGAGATTTTCGCTTTGCAATCCTGTGCTGAAATTACAGTTGAAAATAAAGATAATATCAAAAGTATTTTAATCAACAAATTCATAAGCTCTGAGTACTCCGTCATCATATCCAATAAATAAAATATTCCGGTGAATAACTGGTGAGAGTTTTGCTCTTCCATCTAGTGGGATTGAATTGATTAAATTTCCAGATTGCTTATCCAGAAAGTGAATTTCAAAAAGTACATTTGGGAGAATTATATGATTTTCAGTAACAAGTGGTGTTGTGTTCAGGATGCCTCGAAATTCCGCTCTCCAGTTTACTTTTCCATTAAGCTTATTAATTGAGAAGAAACTACCATCTAAATTTCCAATGTAAATGTTCTGGCCATCAACTGATGGTTCCATCATTATTCTCGCACCGGTATCGAACTGCCAGATAATTCCACCATCTTCAGAATTCAGTGCATAAACAAAGCCATTATCATTTCCTGTATATATGACATTTTCTGAAATTGTTAGGCCAGAAAAAAAATGTCCGCCTATTTTTTGCACATACACTGAATCTCCAGATGATGAATTTAGTGCAATGATTTCACCGTTGTCATTTCCAAAGATAAAAAGATCATTGACCAAAGCTGGTGAGCTGCGAGTTGGTACTCTTGTGTTTGTCTCCCAGAACTTTTCCCCGGATGAATTAAATTTGTAAGCCATCCCAACTTCTGATGTAAACATAACATCGTCATCTACTGCAATCATTTGTATTAATACTCTGCCAGGAAGCTCAATTGCTTCTAATTCTTTGCCTAGAGCGTAATCGTAAATAATTAATTCTGTTAGATTATCTTTTTCAAGTACTACAGGAAAAATAATTTTACTCCTGTATGGAATCGGAGTTGAGTAAACACTACCGCTGCTATATTTGAGGTAGCCTATCTTCTTCCCTGTTTCGATATTGAAGCAAAATATTCTGCCGGAAAGATCATTGATAAAAACAAGATCTTCATAAACAGAAACAGAAGAATTGGGAAAGCTTCCATTAGCTTCAGACTCCCATTTCAATACTAATGAATCTGCTATGCTGACTGGCAAATAAAAGTCACGTGAAGGAATCTTGCCATACATCTGGTAAGGATTTTCATCAAGTTTAGTTGCATACTTGATAACAGATCTGGCGCAGCCTGATATTAAAAGCAATATAGCCAGCAAAAATATTTTATACTTTAAAAGTCCCATCCGAAAAAGAATTGGTAAAACAAACCGTCCTGAAATCTTGTATAATTTTGTTCGATCTTCTTTCCCATATCATATCGAAGTGTAAGTACTCCGAATAGATTAAACCTGAATCCAAATCCAACTGAACCGATAGTTGAAATATATTCATCATTCCATGCACCGCCCATATCATAAAATATTGCACCTCTGATTCCGGGAAAGCCTAGATTAAAAAATGGAAATCTTATTCCAAGCTGATCAATCAAAGGAAATCTGAATTCAAGAGAGGTAAGCCAGATTTTTTCACCACGAATTCCGAATCTTGGCCAACCTCGCAGATCCCAGCTTCCACCAACATAATACAAGCGTGCTTCCTTTCCTTCATTATAAAAAATTGCAGCTCTGAATGCGAGGAGCGTAGTCATAGCAAATCTTTGGTAGTATCTGTAATCTCCGATTATTGAAAAGTAATTCACGTTACTGTATTTGATATCACTTGTATAACCGAGGTAAACCAATGCACGTAAACCATCAACAGGGCCAGTTGGTCCCCAGATAGCATTATCCATTACCCAGCCAAGTGTGTTCGTAAATAAAATTGCCTTCCTTTCAATTACTTCCGGGATTACTTCCTTATTAGAATTTCTCAGTGTGGCTGTTGCTTCCAGACGCTGGAATTTTGAAATGGGATAGCTTAAAAGAAATGAACCGCCGAAACTTCTTTCATAGTAATACTGGTCTGGATCAGCATAATCATAAACGGGACCACTCAAATGAAATATTCCATATCCATAATTTACTCTGCCTGCAAAATTTACTTTTTGAAGAATTACATTGAAGCTATTTAATATTTCACTGGAGACAGTCGCATTGTTGTAAATCATAAAGATGTATCTGTCATCGCCAAGGAGATCACTCAAAGAAAAAATTGCGCCTCCTCTTGTTCCAAAGATTGGATCAGTAGCAACAACACCCTGTGCAAAATCAAGAGAATATTCTTTTTCGTATTCAGCTTTTTTTCTTTCTGAAGGAAGCACAAGAATATCTGCATACCAGATATCAAGTGGCTGATCAATATTCATTGCAAATGAATACAATGAATCTTCCTTCGTATCTTTTCTACTGAATACAAATAGATTGAATGCATAATTTTCAAATCCTGAAAATGTAATGTAGTTTGAATCAATATAAACCGGATTGAATACGCTTGAAATAAATTCAGATATTTTATTGACAGTATTGCTGAATTTTCCATCCGTGATGGGAATTTCATAAAGATTTCGTACACCATTTAAATCTGATGTAAATAAGAGCAAATCTTTTTCAGGAGAGACTACCGGAGCCTGACTGTTTGCGTTAATATAACTGAC
>CAZLJI010000274.1:0-4159 GCA_964559565.1 uncultured Ignavibacteriaceae bacterium
TTCCCATTTATTTAATTTTACCAACCAATTTAAAACCAATGGTTCATATAAAGAGACATATCGTTAGCACATTTCAGCTAGCCTATCCCGTAATAATAGGACAGCTCGGAATAATAATGATGGGCGTTGTAGATAGCCTTATGGTAGGGAAACTTGGTGCTGCACCTCTTGCTGCTGCATCATTAGGTAATGGTATGGCATTTATAATAATCGTTATTGGGATTGGAGTGTCTTACGCCGTAACTCCTTTAGTAGCAATTGCCGTAGGTGCTAGTAAATTTGAGGACTGCGGTATTTATTTCAGACAGTCTTTACTTGTAAACAGTATTATTTCAATCGTAATAGCTGCAATTCTTTTTTTTGCTGCTGACTTAATTCAATACTTCGACCAGCCTGAAGACGTACAAGTTCAAGCAACTTCATATATGAAAATTATAGGACTTAGCGCTATACCACTTTTACTTTTTCAATCCTACAAGCAATTTATTGAAGGCTTATCGGTAATGCGTCCTGCTATGATCATCACTCTGATTGCGAACCTGATAAATGCCTTTGCGAATTGGCTGTTGATTTTTGGTAATCTCGGATTTCCTGCATTAGAACTTGATGGTGCTGGCTGGGCTACGTTTGCTTCAAGGCTTTTTATGGCTCTGCTGCTTATGGGATTTGTGATGAACAATAAATTCTTCAAACGGTACGATGTATCTTTCCATTATAAAAGCATCAATTGGCCTGTAATTAAAAAGATTTTATCACTTGGATTGCCAAGTGGATTTCAATATTTCTTTGAAGTTGGTGCATTTGCCTTTGCAGTTGTAATGGTCGGTTGGCTCGGAACAGCGCAATTGGCTGCTCATCAAATTGCTTTAAATCTTGCCACAATTTCTTATATGGCTGTGCTTGGTATTTCTGTTGCAGGTTCAATAAGAGTTGGTAATGCTGTAGGGATGAAAGATATTGTGGAAACCCGGAGATCTGGATTCACTGCTATTTTTCTTGGTGCATCAATTATGCTCTTTGCAGGAATAATTTTTATTTTGTTAAGAAAATTTTTCCCAACTCTTTATGTTAGTGATGAAGTAGTAATTTCTTACGCTTCATCCCTGTTGGTCATTGCGGCGCTTTTTCAATTATCTGATGGTGTTCAAGCTGTAGGTATCGGTATCCTTCGTGGTTTGACTGATGTGAAAATTCCTACGGCAATTACATTTATTGCTTATTGGATTGTTGGACTTCCAGTTGGTTACTTACTCGGCTTTACGTTAGAGCTAGGTGTTCAGGGAGTTTGGATTGGGTTGCTGCTTGGTTTAACCACTTCAGCAATATTGCTTACTTTACGCTTCAATTCAAGAAGCAAGCAGATCATAACTTTTTAGCTTGCTTGTTTTTAATCAGTAAATATTTTTGTGATGAGTTTCTTTTCTATTTCTTCAAAATAAATATTAATGATAGATAAATTTTTTACTTTCTTATCCCAGATTTCCTGTGATTTTTCTTTCTTTGCCTTGAAGATTTTTCTTCTCGAGAATTTTGAATGAGAAGTAACAACATAAAAAGGCTTTTTATATTCCCGGCAAAGTAATGCAAGCGATTTGCTGCCAACTTTGTTTATAACATTACCATTTTTTAAAACTATATCCGCACCGATAAGAGCGGCATCAATTTTAGGAACATACAATGCCATCATAGCATCGGTTATGAACTCAACTTTAATTCCATTTTGAGCTAAATCTTTTGCAAATAATCTGCCTTCCAGTTTAGGTCTGGACTCACAAACAACAACTCGCAAATATTTATTTTTTTGATGTAGCAATTTTGAAATCGATAAAACGGTGCCGCTTCGTGACAGCGTTATTACTCTCTTCACCTTTTCTAATTTTGGTATAACCTTGTCAAAGATTGCCTCGAATTTCTCATTTTCTTTGCTGGAAAAACTCATTAGAAAATCTCTCAACTCATCTTTACTCTCTTTTTTTAAAAAAGAATTAATCTTATTTAAATATGAATTGATAGCTTCGAAGTGTCCAAGTTTTGTTTTAGCTAGCCTGATAGTCTTTATAATTTGAGTATTATTATTCAGAATTGAAATCAAATAGTCATTTAGTAGTCGTACTAATTCAGAAGATCCAAACGATTTATTGTTCAGGAAATGATTTAGCCGATGAGAATTCTTTTTATTCATCTGTCAGATCTCTGACTGCTAATCTTTTCAAATTAAAATTCTTAGATGATTTTTTTGCCGAAGCTTTATGACTTGATACAGCATTGAACAATTCTTCCTTTGAAAGGAAGTCTTTTAAATAGAATATCCTGACTTTATTCCTGTTTTTCGTTAGCCAGTTTAGACTGATCTTCATTTTTTCCAGGTCTTCTTCGGTTGGATTAATATCGATCTTGATTGTATGTGAATAATAATCATCAAGTGCATCTTCAAAACTATCTCTGCCATTGAGAGAATTCTTTTTAATAAAGTATTTCCCTTCAAGAAGAAGGATATAATCGTGATTAATTCCCTCTGTAACTTCAAACAGAACATTTGCTTTATTAACAGGCTCAGCTAAAAGGGAAGACTTATGCGTCTGTGAAAGTAATAAATCGATTACCTGTTTTGTTTCCGCAGCTTTTTCGTATTTCTCTTTTGCAGCATATTCTTTCATTTTATTTAACATACGGTTAAGTGCAGATTGATTTCCACCGGAAAGAAACTCATATACTCTCTCAAGCTCATCAAAATATTCAGGATTGACACTCTTAACACAAGGTGCAGTGCATCTTTCAATATCAGCCAGAAAACATTTTTTCCCTTTACTGAATTCTTTGTTATTGCATTCACGAAGTGCAAACGTTTTATCAATAATATCAAGAACTACTTCAGCTTTTCGTCGGGAGATAAACAGACCAAAATAGTCATTGCCGTCAAAATCAAATTTAGTAGTGATTTCTACTGTGGGATATTTATTACTCTTGTTAATTCTGACAAAGTATTTATTCCCATATTTTTTTAGCTGCCGATTATGTCTTGGATTTATCAGCTTTATGCTTTCTGCTTCGAGAAGTAATGCTGTCAATTCTGAATTCGTAATCTCGGTTTTTATTTTCGCTGCTTGCTTCACAATCTTTTTTGGTTTGCCAACGGTTGTAGCTGCAAAATAACTTCGAACTCTGTCCTTTAACGATTTTGCTTTACCGATATAAATAATCTCATTTTTTTTATTCAGGAAATAATAAACACCAGGTGAATCTGGTAGAGAATACAGCGAGTCGTGAACGTCTTTTGGCAATTTTATTATCTGGTTTGATACAGTTGTTGATGATTCAAACTCAAGTAATTGCTGAATTGTTTTAATACCTTTTTCTTTGGATAATTTCTTTAACAGCTTAATCAGAATTTGTGCTGTAGCTTCTGCATCTGAAAGAGCACGATGGGAATCTTTGTTTATTACTCCGAGATGCTCGGATACTGAGCCTAATGATTTACTTTTTAGAGATGGAAAAATTTTTCTCGAAAGTTTCAAAGTGCAGATTGACAAGTTGCTCAATGGTTCAAAACCATTCCTTGCGAATTCACAGCTTAAAAAACTTTCATCAAAACTTAAGTTATGTCCGCTGATAATTGAACTGCCAATAAATTCTTCAATTTCTTCTACTGTATCATAAAAGCTTGGTGAATAAGCTACATCACTGTTCGATATTCCGGTAAATTGAGTTATAAAATATGGAATATCGCAGCCGGGATTGATAAGTGTTGTGTATTTATCCGTAATCTTTAAATTCTTAACCTTAACAATTCCAATCTCAATTACACGATTATTTCTGGCAGAAAGCCCGGTTGTTTCAACATCAAGCACGCTGAATTCTGCTTCTTTGAGTAAAGTTGATGGAAGTTCTGATGTAAGCATAACCGAAATCTATCACTAATGATTAACAGTTTCAAAATAAATTCTTGATATCAGATAAAATATCAAGTAAGTTTCTTATGAAAAATTAAATCCATCACTTTAAAGATATTTTTTATCTTCAGATAAAAACTTGTTTTGCACATAGGTGAACATTAGAAGAGGTAAAGTAGCAATTTTATTTTAGGGGCGAATAAATGTTGAAAATGAATATTACTAAATTGATTTTTTATCGACCTGAGAGCCTGCATACTGTCCGACTT
>CAZLJI010000275.1:0-4147 GCA_964559565.1 uncultured Ignavibacteriaceae bacterium
TTCCAAGAATATCATAAACTTTCAGTGTAACTAACCCACCCCTCGCCCCTCCAAAGGAGGGGATAACACTCGATTCAAAGTCCCCTCCTCCGGAGGGGATTTAGGGGTGGGTAAATGAATGCTTACAGTAATACTCCCACCTTCAGGTGTAAACTTAAATGCGTTAGAAAGAAGGTTGTTAATTATTTTTTCAAATTTTTCTCTATCAATCCAGGCAAAAATTATCTCTTCAGAATTTTCCATTAGAAGTTTAATATTTTTTTCTTTTACCAGAGATTCGAAAGAGAAAATTAATCCTCTTAATAATGTTATGAGATTTATCTTTTGCGCTTTAACCGGAATGGAAGATGATTCCAGTTGTGATAATTCAAGCAGCTGGTTGATCAGCGTTTGAAGGTTTTCAGTATTTCGAATGACTGTAGTACATCTTTCAAGATTTTTACTTCCGAGATTATCATTCATCATTTGTTCAAGTGGTCCTTTTATAAGTAATAATGGTGTCCTGAACTCGTGCGAAAGATTAGCAATGAAACGTATTTTCATCTCATCAACTTCACGTTGTTTCTTTGTCTCAAATTCCTGCATCCTGATAAGATTTTTTAATCTGCTTCTATTCAATTCAAATCTTCTTAAAGCTATTAATCCTGCAGCAAACAAGATCACATAAAAAGCATACGCCCATCCTGTACTCCACCATGGGTTACTTATGTTTAATTTCACTGAGGCTTCGTCCGAACTCCAGATTCCATCAGAGTTAGCTGCTTTAACTTTGAATGTATAATTGCCTGGCTCAAGATTTGTATAAGTTGCATTCCGCTGAGTGCCCGCATCAATCCAGTCTTTGTCATATCCTTCCAGAATATACCTATACTTGTTCTTAGAAGGATCTGCATAATGCAATCCTACATAATCAAACCGGAGATCGTTTTCACTGTATGAAAGATTTAATTCTTTCATTTCAGATATGAGCCCAACATATTCCAATTCCTCTCCCGGCCTGTTAAAGAGAGAAACATTGGTAATAACGACTTGCGGAGGGATAGGATCATCTTTTATACTGTCAGGATGAAACATTATAAATCCATCACCGGTTCCAAATAGCATCTCACCTGTAGAAATTTTAAAGGCACTCTTTGTTAAATATCTGTTACCTTTAAAATTAAAAGAAGTAGAATAGTTTTTAACTTTGCGTGTTTTAGGATCCAACTTTGATAATCCGTAGTCAGTTCCGATCCATAAATTTCCGGAATCATCTTCTAATATTGACCTGACTAAATTATTTGCCAGCTCAATATTATAAACGAATGTTTCTTTTTCACGATCGAATAAAAGAATACCATGATTTACTGTTCCCACCCAAAAATTTCCACGATGATCTTCATAAAAAGCGGGAATAACAGGTCCACCGCCAACATAACTAAATGACTTGAAAGTATTATTGACTTCATCAAACCTGTTCAGACCAGCATCACCCTGAGTTCCAATCCACATTGTTCCTTTGTTATCACGGAGGATGCACTCTACTCGTCCCTGACTCAAGCTTTTTGGATTATCAGGTTCGGGAAGATATCTAAGAAATTTGCCTGTCGTCTTATTGAACTTATTAAAACCACCACCACGGGTACCAACCCAGAGAATATCTTCAGCCTCTGGTAAGATATAACGAATTGTATTATTGCTAATTGATTCAGGATTATTGGGATCATTGAAATAAAAGATAAATTTATTTACATCCGGGTCAAATCGTACTAAACCTCTAGTATTAGTACCAAACCAGACAATACCGGATTTATCCCTATAAATAAAAGGTATAGTATTGTCTTCTTCTTTAATATCAAAATTGTAATTTCTGAATTCGCCTATATTTCGATCAAAACTATTCAGCCCATTTCTTGTACCGAACCAGATTATCCCTTCCGAATCTTCAATAATAGATAAGACAGAATTGAAATCACCACTTGATTCATTATCAGGATCGTAGGCGAACCGTTTAAATATTGACTTATTCTTATCCCATTTATACAACCCAAAGAAAATACTGCCAACCCACATAATTCCCGTTCGGTCCTTATAAATTGACCACATCCTATTGCTGTTGCCAATACTGTAGGGATTATTAGGATCGTTTTGAATGCGCTTAAATTTTTCGATCTTCGGATCAAACACCACCAAACTACCTTCTTCGGCTAAGCCGGAGATTAACCATATTAAACCATTATCATCTTCTGTCAATTGGTTAAAATAATTTTGGGAGTTATGCTTATCCGAAGGAATTAATTGATAGTGTTTATTAGTGCTGCGCTTCAGATCAATCTTCGATAAACCCAAAGAGTGACCTATCCAAACTGTTTTGTCTTCTGTTTGAAGAAAAGAATTAATAGAGCCAATATATGTAGTGAGTTTGTTAATTTTACTTTCATCTGAGAGAACTTGCTTTTTTGAATCGAAGAGAAATATTTTGTTATTGCTTCCGACATAAATATTCCCTGTAACCCGATCTTTAAACATAGCACTAATAGTATTAGAATAAACAGAATTTTTATAATAAATGTGTCTAAAGCCTTCACTTCGCGTGTCGAAAAAGTTTAATCCTTCATTTGTTCCTACCAATATATTACCATCTTCATCTTCAATTATACAATTAATGAAGTCCGAATTTATACTTGTAGAATCATTGGGACTATGCATAAATAGTTCGATTAAAACAATTAAGTCCATATTGATCTGTTCCTACCCACAGTCTTCCGAATTTATCTTCATAAATTGTATTTATTGTTCCACCGCTTATACTGAGAGAATCATGCGGGACTTTCTGATAGACCTTCATATTATAACCATCGTATCTTACCAAGCCAACCTGTGTACCAAACCACATATATCCAAGGTGATCCTGCATAATGGCCAGTACGCTGTTTTCAGGTAAACCATCGACTAAAGTGAGACGTTCGAAGACAGGTTCCGGCCAGTTGATTTCCTTATCACTTCCCTGCGAATGAATAGTAACATTCACAAAGAACGGTATCAAGCAAACCAGTTTGATTGTATAATTATATATTGAATACAAATATTCCGACCGGATAATGTGAATTAGTTAAATTAATGAAGGAGTAAAATTCTGGAATGAATATATGAAGGATAAAATTTAAGTTGAAATTATGATTGACTCTATTAAGAGTTCAGCGAGACACATTTTAAAATAAAATTTATGCTGTCACTAACGGCAAATTGCTTTAAGAATTATAACTTAGATTCTACAAAGTTGAGTACATCGCTCAGCCTTTTTTGAGCCTTGTCCTTTAACTCAGTACAATTCTGTCTCATCTCGTCAACAAACTTCTGATCTTTAATATCTTTTAAATTGATCAGCACATTATATATTCCGCCAAGAACGCCTGTGTATGCACTCTGTGCACCAACTCCAACATCCGTAATGGAATTTGGATTTCCATTCTTTGCGACAATCTCTGCAATCTCAATTGCATGGTAACTTTGTTTAGCAGTATTTAATGGAACCATCACAGCTTGTTTTAATCCCGCTTGCATCGCTTCTTCCCTTGTCTTCTTTTCCTCTGCAGTTTTGTTGGGAAGCCGTCGTGCGTTCATATAAGAATTGAATGCATTTGTGTCTTCATCAATTGCATTTACTAATGCTTCTTTTATTTGCTGACATTCTTCCGCTGCATCGTTAAGAATTTTATCAACAGCATCACTTCCTCTTTTATTTGCAGTAAGATTGCTGACCATCGATGAAAGAGAAGCACCTAAAGCTCCAGCTAATGCCGCAATAGAACCACCACCCGGTGCAGGAGATTCACGCGAAACTTCATCAATGAAATCATTCAGCTTCATTTCAACTAATGCCGTATCAAGATTCTTTGGAAGTCCGAGTACTCGTTCTTCAATTTTAAATGGAGATACATCATTCAATCCGAGAGATTGAACTGCAGTATTTAAAATATCTCTAACAGGAACACCAACTGAACGATGCTGTTGCCTAAGATAAAACTTTCCTGTCTGCAGCAAAGCTATTTTCATAATACATCTTCTATAAACCCCCTTTCCCGTTTCCCCCACGGGGGAAAAGCTGTGGTCAATATCCTTACATACTGAGAGAAGAATGGTTTTCACGAAGATACATAAAGGATTT
>CAZLJI010000276.1:0-4142 GCA_964559565.1 uncultured Ignavibacteriaceae bacterium
CAGCAGTGAAGCAATAGTGGAAATAAATCTTCCGCAAAACAGTGATCTTTCTCTGATGGTTTATGACCTCTTAGGTAAAATGCTTGTTTCCGATCAGTATATAAATATGAATGAAGGAACTCATTTCCTGAAGATTGAAGGTAATAATCTGAAATCAGGGGTCTATATCCTAACAGTTCAATCTAGAGATTTCATTCAATCCACCAAATTGATTGTCGAATAATAAATTGTTATACCTTAATGAAAACCTCTGTCGTTTCCGGCAGAGGTTTTTTTTATCCGTGCAAGCGGAGGAATTATGCAAAAAGACAATATTGTATTAGATAAATACAACATAGTGAATAATCATGAACATAAATATAATGAATGATTTTGTGAAAATCAATTTTGTAATGAACTGGTAAAAGTATAACAATTATCTCCAATTTTATTTTTATTTCTAAATTCTATCCGTAGAATTCCTTATACCAAATTGGGGTAATTTCCGAATTGAATGGCTTTCAACCTGATTTTACTTTTGTATCCAAATTTTAAATTAAATTGTCATGAAAATTCGAATTACACTTTTAGTTATTATGAGTATGATATTTTCAACTATCAATGCTCAATATCAGGGATGGACTATATACGATAAAACAACATCAAATATTCCATTTGAAAAAATATTTAACATTGAATTTGATCATTCAGGAAATGTATGGTTTGGAACCAATGTAACAGGCTCAACAGGACATCTATGTAAGTTTGATGGGATAAATTTTTCGCCTGAGTCAATGACAGCATGGATATATGGAATAGATTGCGATATAGATGGAAATATATGGGTAATCAATTCAAATGATGAACTCAGAAAATGGAATGGTACTCAATGGACATCTATTAATTATTCTGGTATAGAATGGTATTCAGATCCATTTTTTATCGATCATAATGGCGATAAATGGATGAATCCGGGTTTCCAGTATGAATTACTTAGGTATGATGGTCTTAATTGGACAACATACAACTCGTCTTCAAGTGCCTTACCCGATGCCAGAATTAATTGTATAAATGAATACAATAATGTTCTCTACATTGGAACAGATAGTGGGTATGTTACTTTTAACGGAACAAATTGGAACCTTTTCAACACAACAAATTCCTGGATTCCTGAAAATAAAGTATATGACATTAGGATTGATAAACATGACTCTATCTGGTTTCTGTGTAGTGGAGGAAATCTGGTATCAATGAAGGATGATAATTGGATTGTTTATCATTCATCAAGTATCAATTCATTTAGCAATGGCTTTGATATTAGCAATGATGATATCATCTGGATTTGCTTGTCAAATTGTGTAATAAAATTTGATAAGAAAGAATGGACAACCTATAATTCTACAAATTCTCTCATACCAGAATTTGGATTAACTCTGGTTAAAATCGATAATAATGATAAAGTTTGGATTGGCTCACGAAATGGATTAATTACATACCAGAATGAAATTTCTGACACTGCAATAAACATTATTGAACAACCTAAGGATTTAATAATTGAAAAGGGAAATAAAGCAACATTTAAAATAATTGCTGAAGGGAATAATCTATCGTTCCAATGGTTTAAAGATGGAATTACATTAATAGGAGCAACGGATTCAATTTATGAGATAAATTCAGCAACATATACGGATTCTGGGAAATACAGATGTGAAATAAATAATCATTGGGTATCTGTTTTGTCGGAAGAGGCAAGACTTTCAGTAACGCCTCCAGCTTCTATCCTGGAAGAAAATTCGTTGAATTTCACTTGTTCGAATCATACACACGGAAAACTTATAATTCAATTTAATAAAATTAATTCTGAAGTTATCGACATTAGATTATATGACCTTACCGGAAAACAGATTTTCTCAAAACAATATACTGATTTAGCAAATTCACAGATAGTTGAGATAAATGTGGACAATTTACAACCAAGCATTTTTCTCCTTAGGATAAATGATGAAAAAAGCTCTGTAGTAAATAAAATTCTGATTAAATAAATTTTAATGCAAATCAATTCAATAATTAATATTAATAATTTAAATTTAAGATCATGAAAACAATTTTAAAACAAATTCTGATTATGGTATTTACCTTCTTAGCTGGTAATTCCATATCTCAAACTGCCGACTGGGTGTGGACAGTAGCTGCAGGCGGAACTGGTTCAGATGCCGGCCAGGTAATCATTGGAAACCAAAATGGCGATATTTATACTGCCGGTTATTTCAAGGGAACCGCAAGTTTTGGTTCCTATTCCCTGACAGCTCCCGGTACTTATGGTGATGCATACCTTGCAAAATACAATTCTGCCGGAAATATTGTATGGGTAACCTCCCTCTCAGGATTAGCAACCGAGATAGTTTATGATATTGCTCTTGATATTGATGAGAACATTTATATCTCGGGAACTTTTTCAGGTTCAATGACCATAGGACATTTAACGATTACTGCCCAAAGCAGTTCCACTACAACTGATATTTATGTAGCAAAATTTTCAAAGGATGGTAAAGTGATTTGGGCAAGGGCAATAGGGAATTATGCACAGGAAATGTATGGTTTTGTTGCTTCAAGTGGAACAGAAATCTATGTTGCAGGTTCATATAAAGATGTTCTGGTTGTAGATTCAGATTCAGTTACCTCAAAAGGAGGATCCGATATTTTTGTTTTAAAACTGGATACTGCCGGCAATACAAAGTGGTTAAGATCAATAGGAGGGACATCAACAGAACATCCGAAAGGAATTGGTGCAAGTGGCGATTGTGTTTTTTTAACAGGATCGTTTGTGGATACATTATATGTTGATGAACACTTTGTGGTAGGTCAAAAGTTAGGTGATGTTTTTATAGCATCATTAAATTCTTCAGGTAAAGGTAAATGGGTGAAAGCAGCGCTTGGTGAATACGGCAATTACCCAAATGCCATGTGTGCAGATAATTCAGGAAATGCTTATGTAACAGGAACATTTGGTCTAACAATCAATTTTGATGGAAAAAGTCTGACATGCAGTGGTTTGGTAGATATTTTTGTTGCCAAATATGACTCAAATGGAAATTGTGTATGGGCAATCAGGGATGGTAGCACCAATTATGATCAGGGTTATGGGATTTATGCTGATCAAACAAGTGTGGCTGTTACCGGTTTTTTCAGGGATAATTCAAAAATAGCCGGAAAATCTCTAAGTAGTTTTGGTGACAACGACATCTTTATTGCTGAATATGATGTTAACGGAAATCCTTTATGGGCAAAAAATTGTGGAGGCACAAATTGGGATTTTGGTGAAGGTATTTGTAAAGCTGGTAATGCAATCTATGCAACCGGATATTTTAGCAAAAATGCTACTTTCGGAAGTACTAAATTCAATAATACCAGTAATGGGCAGGATATCTATATTTGTAAAATCGGAATACCTGCCCCACCTTCTGTGATTATTGTTAAGCAACCACAGAATATGACAATCTGCGAAAATGACAGCGCATTCTTTGAGATAGCAGCTACAGGTAAAAATCTTAAATATCAATGGAAACTTAATGGTAATCTAATTGCCAATGCAACAGATCCATTTTTGGCCATAAGTGTTGCTGTTAAGGCAGATGCCGGAAAATATTCTTGTGAAGTGTCCGATTCTTCGTACTCTGTTACTTCAAATGAAGCCACGCTTATTGTTGGAATAGGTCCTGTCATTTCTACTCAGCCTATAAACAAAACAGCAATGAAAAATACGTCTGTGACATTCACGGTTGTTGCTACAGGGATTAACCTCACTTATCAATGGCAGAAAAATGGTGTGGATATTACCAATGCAACAACAACTGCTTATACCATTTCATTAGCAACATATAATGACTCAGGAACATATACTTGCGTGGTAACTGATAAGTGTGGATTTGTTGTTTCAGAATCTGCCTATCTCAATGTTACACATAATACAGGTATGGAAGAATTTGCTAATCACGTGGAAATATATCCAAATCCGGTTAGGGATATCCTGTTCATTAATATTCCGGGTAATGAAAATGGATGTAAAATGTCTATATACAGTCGGGAAGGGAAGCTGATATTATCAAAAATAATGAAGGCTGATATGAATCATGTTAATTTGAATGGAATGACTCCCGGAATCT
>CAZLJI010000277.1:0-1574 GCA_964559565.1 uncultured Ignavibacteriaceae bacterium
AAATGAAACCGGGTGAGGTTGTTCTTCTGGAAAATCTTAGATTCCATAAACAAGAAGAAAAAAACGATCCTGATTTTGCAAAGCAATTGGCTAATCTTGCTGATGCATATATAAACGATGCATTCGGAAGTGCTCACAGGGCTCACGCTTCTACTGAAGGAGTAACCAAGTACATTAAAACTTGCGCAGCCGGTTACCTGATGCAGAAGGAATTGGATTATTTAGGGAGTGCACTTGCACACCCGAAGAGACCTTATTGCGCAATTCTCGGCGGAGCAAAAATCTCCGGAAAGATTGATGTAATTAATAATCTTCTTGATAAGGTTGATACACTTATCGTTGGCGGTGGAATGGCTTTTACCTTTTTCAAAGCTCAAGGAAAAGAAATTGGTAAGTCCTTACTCGAAGCAGAAAAGCTTGATCTTGCTAAAGAACTTCTCGAAAAGGTGAAGTCAGACAAGTTAAAATTTCTTCTTCCTGTTGATGTTGTTGTTGCAGATGAATTTAAAAATGAATCTCCAGCAACCACAATGGATGTCGATCAAATTCCTACTGACAAAATGGGATTGGATATAGGACCAAAATCAATTAAGTTATTTTCAGATGAATTGATAGAATCAAAAACCATACTTTGGAACGGTCCTTTGGGAGTTTTTGAAATGCCAAACTTCGCAAAAGGAACTTTCACGGTAGCTGAAGTACTTGCAAAAGTAACTGAAGGCGGAGCGATAACAGTTATCGGTGGTGGAGATTCAGCGGCAGCAATAGCAGATGCCGGACTTGAGAAAAAAGTATCTCACGTGTCGACTGGCGGGGGTGCTTCACTTGAATTTCTTGAAGGGAAAGTACTTCCAGGTGTCGCTGCATTGACTGATGCGTAAATAATGTAATTAATAAAGGAAACTTTTTGAACAATTCTTATAGACCTTTTGGCGGTTTTAGTGTTTTTCCTTCGGTGATTAAAAATCTTTTAATCATCAATGTCGCAGTATTTTTTCTGCAGATGATTGCGAGTAACTTAATGTTAGGCGGCCAACCCTTGTGGTACATCCTTAATGTGTGGTTTGCATTAAATCCGTTGAGTGAAGGATTCAATTTTCAGATTTGGCAGTTGATCACCTACCAATTTATGCACGGCGGATTTTCTCATATCCTTTTTAATATGTTTGCTCTCTGGATGTTCGGAATGGAAATAGAAAACTACTGGGGGCCAAAAAAATTCTTAACTTATTATTTATTGTGTGGTGTGGTTGCAGGAATATTCCAACTGTTCATTAGTCCGTTGTTTGGGGACTCACCCGCAGTTACGATTGGTGCTTCAGGTGCTGTTTATGGAGTTTTAATTGCATTCGGATTGATGTTCCCTGATCGATATATCTTTCTTTATTTTCTCGTTCCGGTCAAAGCGAAATACCTTATCGGATTTTTAATCGTTTTAGAATTTATGCTCGTTGACAGTGCTCAAAGTAATGTTGCTCATCTTGCTCACCTCGGTGGTGCTCTGGCTGGTTTTCTGTTCATTCTTTTTGATAAAAGCATTGATGTTCCGCTAAAGCGAATGCTGAACATATCTG
>CAZLJI010000277.1:1584-4136 GCA_964559565.1 uncultured Ignavibacteriaceae bacterium
TACCGAAGAAATAACTCATTCAATAATCCTTTTAGTGGTTTATCTGATAAGTTTAAAAAAAGAAGTCAGAATATTGAGGACGCTAATTATTATGATCTCAATCAGAAAAAAGAAGGCGAAGAAATAACTCAAGCAGAGATTGATGCAATTCTTGATAAGATTAGTCAGTCTGGTTATCAAAACTTATCTGAACGTGAAAAGAAAATTCTTTTTGAAGCAAGCAAGAAGATGAATTGATTAAATCAAGTCAAAAGTGAAAAGTCAAAAGTCAAAAACGCTATCCCTCGATAAAAATCTAATTCATACAATCATACAATCATACAATCACTCAAAGGGCAGAACAATTATATGGTTGTATGGATGTATGCGATTCTTAAGCATCAAATTGACATTGTTGGTTGTATTCTCTTTGTTGTTCTCCGCTTGCGATAAAGAACCACCGATTCCAGAGGAAAAATTCATTAAAGTTTACGTTGACTTGTTGGTTATTCAGGATACCACAACTTCAAGCACGTTCTCTCTTGATTCAGTTAAAACTCTTGTTTTTACAAGGCATAATATTTCGGATGAAGATTATGATGAGACGATTAATTATTACAACTCGCAGCCTGAAAAATGGGTGGCGTTTTTTGATAGTGCTACTGCTTATGTTGAGGGCTTAAAGAAGGAAGCTGAGAAGCAGCCTTAAGTTTTGCGATTGTTATCCTTATCTCCGGATATGTAATTTTTGAAGGTAATCTTTCTTTTAATTCTTTCAGATTCTCAAATCCTTTTTCTGCTTCATCGATAATTGTCTGAATGGTATTCTTCTTCATTAACGAAGAGATGTCAATTCCCGGTTCAAACTCAACAATAGTTTCAATCTGCATTGAAATCACCGCTTCAGAAAGTTTTCTTGTCTCAGCAATTTCCTTCAGCGTATATTTTTTTTGAAGAAGCTTTTTTGTTTCAACAATGTTTTGCGGCAGTTCCCGCTTCGCCTCAGTTTCTGTTTTTTGCTGTGCACTGGGTTTGTAACTGCTAATAATTTCAAGAAAGTCATTCCCGAGCTTATTGAACATACGACTGTTAAATCCGTTAATGTTCATCAACTCAAATTTGCTTTTCGGCTTGAATCTTGCAACTTCCCGCAATACATTATCAGGACAGATTAAATAATCTGACTGCATAAATCTGTCAGCAGCTCTTTTTCTTGCTTCACGCAGCAAATTAAAAAGATATAATTCAGTATCATAGTCTTTTGTATCTTGAATACTACTATTCGCTTCAACCGATTTTTCAACTTCGACTTTCCTGGTTTTGGGGAGACTTAAATAATTTTTTCTTCCTATACTTTTCAAAATTTTTCCTTTTGAAATTTGATCAGCTAGAACTCCTTTAATTTCTGCTGTTGAAAAATTTTTACAGGCACCAAAATGCTTAAATATAGCCGCGCTCTCTTTTATTTTCTCACCCCGGAGTAAATTAATAAGAAAATTCTCAGGAATATCTTCATTAGCTTCTTCAAGAGTTTCGATTATTTTCTCAACGAGATAAGCAGTTGAGAAATCCAGTAACTTCCCGGCAGATGTGCAGTTATCACATTTGTGGCATTTGAATTCGGGATAATTCTCGCCGAAGTAGTTTAGTATGTTTTTAAAACGACATTCATTCGTAAAAACAAACTCGAGCATTTTATCAAGTTTATGCTGCGAGTTTAGATAGCTTTCATTTATTAATTTATAATTCAAAATTAATTTCTCAGCTTCAATTCGTTGGGTTGTGAGGATTACAGTTTCCTTAGTTATCGCCGGAGTGAATGAGATAATGCCCATATTATCGAGGACATTCATTGAATCAAGAAAAGATTGCTCGGAAATTAAAAACTTATTAGCAATGTGAGAGGCTGAAATCTTAATCGGATCATTCAAAATATTGCTGCCATATTCGCGAAGCAGTGAAATCAGAATGTTTGCTAATTCCTGGTATGTTGACTCTTGAATAAAATGTTTCAACTGGTCTTTACTGAACAATATCTGAATTGAATCCTTTTTATCATATTCAGAAACCTGGCGAATGTATCCTGAATTTTCCAGATATTTAAGTGCCGAGTGAAGCAGTCCAGAAGAAACTTCGACACCAGCATATTTTGAAATGTAATCTCTGTCAACAATAAGCTCTTTATCGATTGAACTTCCTACTGCAACACGGTTATAATCACAGATTGCTTTATAAATTTTTTGAATGAGATCTTTATTTGGATGAGAATTCGAGATAAAAAAGTTTTGAATTGCAAGATCAGATTCATCGTGGAGCAGGAAACAAAATGATTCGTTCCCATCTCTTCCGGCTCTTCCAATTTCCTGGTAATAACTTTCTATGGAGCCGGGAGTATTGAAATGAATTATCAGCCTGATATCAGCTTTATCAATTCCCATTCCGAATGCATTCGTAGCAGCAATGATTTTCGTCCTGCTCTCAATAAATTCTTCCTGAACCCGTCTTCTTTCAGGTGCGGTTAATCCTGCGTGATAATAATTGCAATGAATACCTTTTATGTTAAGGAATTCTGC
>CAZLJI010000278.1:0-4135 GCA_964559565.1 uncultured Ignavibacteriaceae bacterium
TAGTTTCCACAAATAAAGATTCAATTTACATAAAAAAAATATTAAGCGAAGAGATAAAGAAGAAAGTTAAACCAGAAATTATCAGAACCTCCTTTGCTAAACCTTTCCTTGTTGAATCCGGCAAAACTATCAAATTCGTTTCTCCAGAAATTGATTTATGGTCAGCCAACATTAATAAATCCATAATAACTTCTTGTGTTTATAAATCAGGTAGAATCTATAGTGCTTACAAAGATGGATCAGTTATTTGTTTAGATAACTCGGGAGTAGAGAAATGGCGATTTGAAACGAACGAAAGAATTCTTAATCCTCCAGTAATTGAAAATGATTTACTCGTTCTTAACTCTGATGATGGAGATATACTTACATTGAATTCAAACACCGGCAACCCTCATCAGATAATTGGAATAGGAGAAAGAATCTCATCAGGTATTTCTGTTATCGATATTGAAGAGAAAGGAAATACCAATAAAGCAGTAGTCGTCGGGACTGTTTACGGAAATTTATATTGCTACGAGCTATTAACACTTGATCCTTTATGGATACAGCAGCTAAATTCGGGCAGTTCAGAATCAAGCATAGTCTCTTCAATAGTTCATTCTCATAATAAAATTTTCTTAGTAGATGACATAGGGACACTTTACTGTTTCAGTGCTGTAAATGGAATGCTAATTTGGAAACTGGAAGCATCAGATGGCGGATGGAGATCAAGCGTTGAATCCCTGTTTTCACAAAAAGCAAGTGAGAAAAATATTTATCTGACTGATACTGCAGGTAATTTTTTCTGTGTTGATGCCTTGCTCGGAACAATCAAATGGAATATTAAAAATATCTCTGCTAATGGTCTTATTAGATTGAACAATAAGCACGAATTAGTACTCCCGACTAAAAACAATAAAGTAGTTATTGTCTCTCCAAAACTCGGAAAAGTAGTTGGCGAAATCGAACTTCCATTAGAAACCAGTGATGAAGTTATTACTGATCTACTCGTTATTGACGACATAATAATTGTCGGCTTTAGCGATGGATGGGTTTATAAAATTCGAGCAAAACAAAAGGCAGTAAAAATTTTTCGTGGTAGTCTTGCACCGGTAATTTCTTTAACAAAAGTTGATGGCAATTGCCTGGTTACTGATTATGATGGAAAATTTACTCATCTAAAAATCTCTTCCGCTAAAAAATGAATAAACTTTTTGATGCATTCATCTTCGACATTGATGGAACGCTGACTTCAACCAATCAGCTAATATTTGATTCTTTCAATTTCATTGCAAAAAAATATTTGAATAAGACTTTCACCGATGATGAAATTATTTCAATGTTCGGGCCACCGGAAAATGATATTCTAAAAAGATTGTGTGGAGAAAATTATGAGTCAGCGAGAAAGGATTATTTCACTTACTACAGCAAGAACCATTGGAAAGCTGAACTTTATTCTGGTATCAAAGAGATTCTTGAACATTTAAAAAGTAAAAACTATCCGATTGGAATTTTTACAGGCAAAGGGAGGGATGCTTCTTTGATCACCCTGAAAAAATTAGGAGTTGATCACTATTTCGATTTGATTATAACAGGTGATGATGTTGAAAATCATAAACCATCTCCAGAAGGAATACTAAAGTTTGTAAATCACTTCAAGCTAAAACCTGAAAGAGTTTTAATGATTGGAGATTCAGTTGCAGATATTGAAGCATCAAGAGAAGCCGGAGTTAAAATTGCTTCTGTTTTATGGGACAGTTATGGAAGCAAGGAAGTCAAATCACTTAACAGCGATAATTATTTTCACTCTGTTGAAGAGTTAAAAGAGTTTTTGGCAGGACTAAATAATTAGATTTATATGAGTTAATTACTGACAACTTTTCAAACCATATTAGATAATTTGAGTTTATTTATAATATTTTGAAATTTAGATTCAACCTTTATAAGATTTTTTAATAACTAACCTGGATTCCAAAGATTTAATTAATTGATTAAGAATGCTTATAATTTTGTTTGTCTTCTTTTTACAAAGATTGATCTTTGCATGCTTAATTGAATATTTTGGAAAAATTCTTTGATGGAAATAAAGCCAGTTGGTGGAATTACTGATCGTTTCAGCGAAAACGTTTCTTCCATTTTTATGCTCCTTGGGCTTGTAGAATCTATATTATTTCTATAGTAGAAATCATTGTAATGAAAAACTACATTGTTTGGCAACGAATGCAATACAAAAAGTGAATCGGCAATATTCATTTCTGTTTTTCTTTGTATTTTCAAACCAAAAGGGAACCAGATAGGATATTCCCGACTTTCCTTTTTTGTCCACTCTAGATTAGATACCTCTTTAAAAATACTCGATCTAAAGTAATATAGATCACCTTGCTTTTGTATAAAATTAGGTATTTGAAAATCGAGATTTAAAATTAAAACAGAATCAAGATCATTAAGATTTAAAATCGAAATAGAGTCAATTTCTGCTTGTAATATCTCATTAAGTATGGTTTCCTTACAAATATCAATTATTTCTTTATTGCTCTTATCAGTAAAGAGTAAGCGATAATATCGAGCCTTCTCACCACAAAAAGTTAGTGTCGTTTTTACTTCGGCCAGACCAATATCTAAAACGTTGATTTTAACAAAATACTTTGAGAAATTATTACTATCCTGAATTGGAGTAGTTTCGATGCTTCCATTTCCATCATTATTAAATGCTAATACAGTAATGTTCTGATCTTCCCATGGTAAAGAACCAAATGGGGAATATTCGCTTGTAGGATCCATCCAAAATATTGTGTTATTATCTGACTTTGCTTTTACAATCATATGATTAAAATCCCAGTTAGGAAATGCACTGTCTAGAATACCAATATCTGCGGTTAACACTAGGACCGGAAATGCCTCAATCCCAAGTGACCTAAGCAAAGCTATACATAAAATTGCTTTATCCTTACAATCGCCATATTTTCTGTTTAATACATCTTGCGCAAATGCTGGCTGGAGTCCTGATTGCCCAAGTTGTATAGCGACATATCTAATTCTTTGGACATAACTATAAATACTTTTAATTTTTTCATCGGTTGAACTGCTTGAGCCTATCAACTGTTTTGCAAAAGAACGAAGAGAATCGGTTATAACTAATTGCGATTTAAAAAAAGTATTATAATACCATTCAGCAATACCATTCCAACCCATCCAAGAAGTACGAGAAAACCGCATTCGAGCTCTGTACATTTCTATTGGGGGCATCCTATCCTCTGGCTTAAAGGCTGGTATACTACTTCTCGCCCACGTATATGTTATTGGATCTGTAAAACGGGCTCCCTTAATTTGGTCAGTATTTACGATCGGTTCAATATTCATGTGCTCAGGATAAATTTTGTATTGATAAGGAATAAATACCGACATTATCATAGGCATTGACAAGCTATATTGATTTCGAAGAGTCGGACTATCGTTCTGAATTTGCCAAACATCATTAACAAATGGTTCATTAATTTTCTTTTCAATTGCATACTCAATTAAACAGTCTTTCTCCACTGCAGGGAAAGTAAATCGAATTATTTTTATGTCTGAAAATAATATAGAGGATTCTCCCAATCCTGAAATTGTATAGAAATCATCTGATTTAAGGTCAATCATTTTGCCATCAGGTCGAATTGTCCTGGCTTTTATACCTAATAATTCCTCATCCTGGTAAACATAAATATTAACCGTAGATTGTTCATTAGTATTCCTAAATATTTTTTTTATGATATGGTGTAATTCGTATGTAACCAGATTGTCTTTTTCTTGAACAAGCTGGTTATGAGTTAAATCAAGTATAATTACTGCATCTGCATCAGGATAATTTTCTTGATCAGGTAATTTAGAGAGGTTGAGTTGTCTGAGCGTAGAATCGAGATCATCCAAAACCAATCCCGCTGAACAAGCAGATACTATTACCGAAATGGCTAATAAGTAGAGATATATTTTTTTTATAACCAATTGATTTAAGAACTGTAACATATACAAGTTCCCCTCATTTCATTGTTTAATTAGAACAACTACCTATCTGATTTAAGATTAAGGATTAATAATTTATAATTTGTGAAGTTAATTCAGAAATTAAAAATCGCCGATCGTTAATCTTAAATCTTCACTACTTCACAATCGCCAG
>CAZLJI010000279.1:0-4126 GCA_964559565.1 uncultured Ignavibacteriaceae bacterium
TGATGATAAATCAGCTGTTGGCAAAAAATATTTTTATCAACAAGCAAAAGATATTAGAAGTTGAATTGGATGATTCTCACTGCATTTCACCCGAAGAATTCTGTGACGCTATTATCACAAATAATGAAAGACCTGATGTTGTTAGAATTAACGTAGTTGAAAAATATAAACCCACCGAGAAACCTTTGTACTGGATAACCGAAAATTTTGGCAGAATTTATTTTCATAACGGCATACCATTGGTTCTTAATAAGAACTAGCAATAACTTTCTCTGCGCCCTCTATTCTTGAGACAAACTTTTTGATACAATTCTCAATTTAGTTTCCAATAAGATACATCAGGCTTTCAAATTTGTTTTGAAATCAAAGATTACTGCAACGAACCATTTGGATTTTTCGTGGCATAATGGTTGAAAAATGAGTATTAAAAAACGGAGGGCAATTAAATGGCAGTTTATTTATTAGCCGGCATAATCTTGGGTGGACTTGTTTTGTACATCATCGCATCTATAAGAGGGGTAAAAAAATCCCAAGCTGAAATTGAAAAGATGTTCAAATAGGAAATTCAACATTTAGTTTAAAGTAGTTATTGGTGAGGGCGAATTAAAAGGAGATCGCAGTAGCGGTCTCCTTTATTCTTTTAAATATTATCTCAAATAAATCTGAAAACCGAAGAGGATGAAAATATTTCCAAGCGTGATATTCAAATCTTCGTCACCATTGAGACTTCCACCTTCCCATCTCCCTGTCAGTTCAAAAGCAGCATTCTGAGAAACGAAGTGTGAGAATCCAATTCCACCATTATAGGCAAAACCATTTGCAAAATTTTGACTTCCAGATGTATACTCATCAGTAATAATTTCATATTCTTTTGAGAAAACAGCATAGCCACCTGAGCCTTCCAGAAACATCGCAAAATTTCCTCCCCACGGAATGTAATATCTTGCCCATAATCCAATGAACCATACTTTATCCTTTACAGTTTCACTTAATTTGGCAGGATTAGATTCTTGAATTGTACGATGTTTTTCACGCCATTGAAAATCAAATCCGAAGACTCCATTGGTTTCTACGATACTTCCATTTCTTGAGCTGAAAATAAAATTATATCCATCGACTGTAGAATTATTTTCTGAAACATCGTAATTTTCCCAGCCAACCCAGCCGGCCAAACCTCCCGACCATCCACCTTTCTTAAGTGCCTCCTCACGATTTATCTGTGAGTAAATCGGTATGGATAAAATAATTAAGAATAAAAGAATATTATTAATCGACATAAATTATTTACCTTAAGTATAGAGAGATTTGCATTACTGATTCTTAAATGTTATCCAACAAAATCAAGATGCCAATCCTTATGGAGAAAGAATTATAATTATCCTGAACAAGCTGATAATTACCCGAAATTTCAAGGACGGATGGTTCAGCAAGTCTGTAGCGGTAACCAGCACCAATTTCCCCGGCAAATTTAGATTCATAATCAGTGGAAATCTTTTCTTCACTGTAAACCTCGTAAATATCAGCAGTAACTCTTAAAAAGTTTGCACCGACTCCAGCCACACCGAAAAATTCCGGTGAGAAATAATATCTTGCACCAGCCAAAACCGGGATTGAGTTGATTGAAAAATCAATAACTTTTCCTTGAACAGCAATTCCTTCAGACTTGCCTGGAAAATTTTGAAAGGATACTGAAAGAGTCGCAGATATCTTTTTACTGAAAGCAAATTCTCCAATTGCTGATCCTCCAATTCCTGTCTCAGCTAAATTTGCAAGTGCACTTGATGGAAATCCAATATTAAACGAAGCACCTGCGTTAAATCTACTTTGTGAGAATATCGATGTGGTTATAAGAAAAATGAAAAGGGTTAAATATAATTTACTAGGCATTTTGCTCTCTGAATAATAAATGAGTTGAGATTAAATCGAAACAAAATTATCTATTCAACAGATTAATACCAAAAATGATAACACAAATTAAAGATGTGTGCATGATCTGATTATTTAATCAGCATTAGTTTTTTTGATTGATATTTACCTCCAATATTCAACACATAAGTATATACACCACTTGGCAAATTACCAGCATCGAAAAGAAGACTATGCTTTCCTTCTGATTTCTCTGCTGCGACCAACTCACTAATTTTATTTCCAAGAATATCATATAAGTTAAGTGATACATATCCGGGGTTCTTTATTTCAAAACTTATAGTTGTTGAAGGATTGAAAGGATTGGGATAATTCTGATAAAGAATAAAATCTGTCGGCTGATTGTTTTCAACTTCAACAAAGGTAGAAGTATGATCGTATAATTGAATAATTCCGTTATCAGGTATGATCTGAGCGAGTAACACCTGCATAGTATCAAGACTAAATGTTTCATAAATCATTGAATTGTTACCCTGAATGAATAGAACTTTTTCCCAGGTTTCAGGAATCGAGATATATGCAGTTAGCGGATAATTATAAATGTCATCAGGAAGATTATCAGTTAATGAAATTTCAATTAGTGAACTGGATTGTGATAAAATTTGATATGAGTGTGCATCTCTTTCCTTAATATATTTAGTAATGTTTCCTATTGTTTCAATCCAGATTAAGTTATCGTATTTTTTTTCTGCTAACCACTCACAGAGTAATATAAGCCATTCATTGCTGATTGGATTATAAGCACCCTGCGATATCAAATCTCCAAGCTGAGCAAATGGTACGACTTCGTGTGCTAACTGAATTCCCCATTTCCCTTCTGCAATTGAATTATCAATCCAATTCATAAAATTAAAAAGCTCGTCGAGGTCATCTTCAAACTCGATTCTCGGTTCACTAAATATAACTTCGAAAGACTTTAAGGAATGCCATTCCAAACCAGATAAACTATAATGATTTGGTGAAACACCAATTGCCCGCGATGATTCGTAATATAAACTTGAAAGTGAATCCAGCATAGCATCGTGTTCAGCATATGGGTAAGCAAAAGTAATGCACTTTTCAAAATTAGTACGAGCTTCTATCATTTTTTTAGAATGATATAATTCGTAATGAATTGTATTTTGAGTTAGTGTATCTCCAACCGGAAGTTGAAGAAGATGGGGATGATTCAATGAGTGAGATCCTAATTCAGAGCCTTCAGAATGCATTTCCAGAAACATTGGCCAGGTACCGTATCTCCAGATGCCCGGTAGTTGTTCAGTTAAAAATGGTGGAAGCAAAAAATAGGTAGCATTAAAATCATAAGAATTAAATATCGTTCTCACATTATCATATTGTGCTTTGAATCCGTCATCAAATGAAAAGGAAAATGCCGACTTTCTGTCTTCTGCCCATCTCGTCACAAAAACTTTTCCATAATCTGAAGTATCTGAGGTTGTGGCATTTGCTATTATTTTGGCGCAAGGTGAGATTAAAATCAAAAAAAATGAAACAATTATGGCGATGTATTTTCTGGATTTATGCACAAATCAAACAATATGTAAATGAAAATTCATTATAGAAGAATATAGTTCAAAGAACATTCCAGAATTTATTAAAATTTTCAAAATCTATAATTAATTCCGGCATTAACTGAGAGATAATTCAAGGTTTCAGCAGCACTTGTAATTTCTCCAGCATCTTCCGGATCAGCAGGCACATCCACAGTGAAAGCATTTGTTAACACGATGTAGCTAACGGATGCATCAATAAACCAGTGTTTGTCAAAAAAGAATAAATATCCAGCAGAAATTCTTAGCATAGTTTCGATTCCATCCTCATCTATTTCCGGCAGAGTGATTGTTTCACTGCTTCCTGTTGAGTCAACTTCGGCAGTACCTTTTAATGTAAAGTTGTAATTGTAAAATCCACCCTCAATCATTATGTAAGCTGTGTTAGTTTTCTGTTTGAGAAAATACCACTTTACTCCAAGCAAGATTGGAAGTGTTGAAAATTTGGATTCGACATCAAATGTAGCATTCAGTCCCAATTCATTTGCTTTTGCATTGAACGCGTCGTTGTCCAATCCAAATTGGTTGTAACCTACGGACAATGTGAAGATTGAAGAATTTCCGAAAAGATACAAGAAGTGTGCATCTCCCCCGTAACCTGTTCCAAAATATTCTGTGAATTTACCATTAGGAAAATTTACATTACCACT
>CAZLJI010000280.1:0-4123 GCA_964559565.1 uncultured Ignavibacteriaceae bacterium
CGATTAGTCGAACAACTGAAGACTTCAAACAAGGATTAAATAATTTCTTATCAAAAAAATAGGACTAATATGCCGGCAGATCTAAAAAAATACATACGGAGCATTCGGGATTTCCCGATCAAAGGAATAATGTTCAGGGATATAACAACCCTGCTCAAGGATCCTGTTGCAGTCAAGGAAACATTATCTCAGCTTCTTTCTTCGTTGAAAAGTCAGAAGATTGATAAAGTGGTTGGAATTGAATCGCGTGGATTCATATTTGGTGCGATGCTTGCAAATGAGCTGAAAGCCGGGTTTGTTCCCATCAGAAAACCTGGAAAACTTCCAGCTGAAAAAGAATCGCAAACTTATCAGCTTGAATATGGACTTGATAAAATTGAAATTCATAAGGATGCCATTAATAAGGGAGATAAAGTTTTACTTCATGATGATTTATTAGCCACAGGAGGTACTGCAGAAGCTGCCTGTAAATTGATTGAAAAGCTTGATGGTGAAGTTGTTCAAATATCTTTTATCGTTGAACTTGCATTCCTGAATGGACGAGAAAAACTCAGAAAGTACAAAGTAAACTCGCTGATTACTTATGAAGATGAAAATTAACTGAGAACAAAACTTTGAGAGAAGTTACATTCCTGAGGAAGAATGCCGAAAAGTGGAAAGAAGTAGAATCATTATTTACTTCAAAAGAAAATGTAGATCCTGATAAATTAGCCGATCTTTTTATACAGCTTACTGATGATCTGTCATATTCGAGAACATTTTATCCCGGTAGTAAAACCACTCAGTATCTAAACTCGTTAACCGCCAAAGTACATCAATCAATTTATAAAAGTAAAAAGGAAAGAAAAGAAAGATTTCTCAGTTTCTGGAAATATGAAGCCCCGCTTCTCTTTTATAAGCACAGGATGAAGATCATCATTTCCTTTTCAATATTTTTTCTTTCGATGCTGATTGGAGTAGTATCATCAGCAGGCGATTCAGGGTTTGTCAGGTTAATAATGGGTGATAGTTATGTAAATATGAATCTGGAAAATATCGACAAAGGTGATCCGCTGGCTGTTTACAAACAGATGAACGGAGTTGATATGTTTCTGGGAATCACTTTTAATAATATTCGTGTCTCATTCTTTGCATTTATGATGGGACTTCTTATCTCATTTGGAACTGGTTGGGTGCTGATGTCGAATGGTATAATGTTGGGAGCGTTCCAGTATTTCTTCCACATTCATGATTTGTTGTTTGAATCCATTTTTGTGATTTGGATTCACGGAACTCTTGAGATCTCTGCTATTATTATTGCTGGAGCTGCTGGATTAGTGCTTGGCAACAGTATTCTTTTTCCAGGAACATATTCACGTCGACAATCATTTATGATTGGTTCAAAAGAAGGCCTTAAAATCATTGTAAGTCTTATTCCAATTTTTATTACTGCTGGTTTCCTCGAATCTTTTGTTACGAGACATACAGGAATGCCGGTGTTCTTAAGTCTAACAATCATTTTAAGTTCACTGGCTTTTGTAGTTTGGTATTTTCTTATCTACCCGAATAAATTAATTAAAAGCATTGAGGCTGCGAATGAATCTGACAAAAATTGAATTTCGAAATGTCAGAGATTTTGGTGCTCTGCTTAACGTAACATTTGATTACATAAGAAGAAACTTTATTCTATTATTCAAATCGAATTTATTAATCGCCTCGCCTTTTATTTTACTGGCTGGTGTATTTATGGGAATCTACCAATCATCTATGTTTAGTTTTACTTCGAATGTGGATTTAGAACAAATAGGTATTCCTTTCCTGCTTGCAATGTTGTTTATGATAATATCTTACGCGATTATTACAGTAGTTACCTATGCTCATTTGATCATTTACAAAGAATCAGAGACCGGAGTTTTTGAGATTGACGATGTATTGAATAAAGTCAAAAAAATATTCTTCCATGTATTTTTGACAGGAATAGGATATTCATTTTTTATTGGATTAGGATTTATCTTTTTAATAATTCCTGGTATTTACCTCGCAATCACTCTTTCGATTATTTTCATCATCAGACTCGAAGAGGAGATTGGATTCTTTGATGCGGTAAGCCGTTGCATCAAATTGATTAAATACAATTGGTGGTTTACTTTTGGATTGATAATTGTAGTTGGGATTGTCCAAAGTTTTCTCGGTTTTATTCTTTATATGCCAAACTACATAGTGACTTTTTTTGTCGCGTTTACAGGAATCGATTCAGAATCCAGTAGCTTTAACAGAACACTCTATATCATTTCCTCAATAATATCTTCACTATCCGTGCTCTTGTATTCTATAAGCACAATTGCTATCGCATTCCATTACTATAATCTAGTTGAACGCAAAGAAGCTCCGGGATTGCTGCAACAAATTGAAGAGATCAAATAATTTATGGTGTTATTTCGTCTATTCATTCTTACAATCCTCGCTCTTTCGATGAATGTCCAGATTATTTTTGGACAAAGAGCGGCTTCTTCCGTAAAAGCAGATTATTACACATATATAGATTCAACAAAAAAAATCTTATTTGCTTCAGATGAAGAATTAATTATTGATGTTCGTCTTTTACCAGATAATCTGCTTGAAAAATATAGGAACGATCCTGACTTTGATTATGAGGGTGGTCCAAAAGAAACTGATGATTGGATTACCAAAATTAAAAACTGGATTAACCAGCAGCTTGTTATACTTAGCTCCTCAAAAGTGTATTCTACAATATTAGATTATTTGTATTACGGACTAATGATTGCTGCACTGTTGCTCATAATAAGAGGACTTATTAAATCGGATAGGAGGGGACTGCTATTTGGGAGAGTCAAGACAAATGAAATTAAAATCGTTGAAAATGATGAGGATATAAATAACATTAACTTTGATGAACTCATTTCGGTAGCGATTGACAATAAACAGTATAGGCTTGCAATAAGATATTTATTCTTAAAGTCGCTTAAACTATTATCTGAAAAAGGACTGGTTGAACTGCGAAATAATAAAACCAATCATCAATATATATCTGAAATAAAGAATCATCAGATTTCTGAAGTTTTTCGAAATACCACCTCAAGGTTTGAGTGGATATGGTATGGCGACTTTCCTGTTAATGAGGATATTATGAAATCATCACAAAATGATTTCAATAAATTGTTCGTACTATTAAAACCATAATGAAAAAGACAAACTTAAAATTCTTAATACCAATCACGATTACTATCGTTCTGCTCACGATAATTAAAATCGCAGAACCAGGAGAAGTTGACTGGACACAAAGTTTCTCGCGCAATGATAAAATCCCATATGGGGGATATATCATTTATGATTTAGCTCAGGGATTGTTTCCTGATAAAAATTTTGCACCGACAGAACTTCCAGTTTATAATATTTTAAAAGACAATTATTATTATGGTACTAACTATGTTTTTATTAATGCATACTTCTCTCCAGATGGGCTTGATACGGAATACTTGCTTGATTATGTAGCGGAAGGTAACAATGTTTTCATTTCAGCGTTTGGGATATTTGGCGATTTGGCAGATTCTCTTAGAATTAAAACTAACGATATGTTTTTCAGCGAGGATTCGATGAATGTTAATTTCAGTCTTGCTGAACTCAAATCAGAAAATGGTTACGATTACTTTAAAGGCAATTTTGAAAATTATTTTAGTGAATATGATACGTCGCTTGTTCAAGTATTAGGTAAAAACAAGAGTAACAATGTTAACTTCCTGCGAATCAAATATGGGAACGGCAATTTCTTTCTAAATACGGTTCCGCTTGCATTTACTAATTATCATCTGCTTAATTCCGGTAATAATGAATATGTATACAAAGCCTTATCACATTTACCTGTTCAGGAAACTTTCTGGGATGATTATTATAAAGACGGCAATAAATACAATGCGTCAGCATTGCAATACATTTTATCTCAACAATCATTAAAATGGGCTTATTACATTATTCTGGGTTCTATCGTATTGTTCATTTTCTTTTATGGAAGGAGAAAGCAAAGGATAATCCCAGTTGTAAAACCATTGACAAACACAACTCTGGAATTTGTTGAAACAGTCGGTAATTTATACTATCAGCAAAAGGATTATAAGAATATCGCTGA
>CAZLJI010000281.1:0-4102 GCA_964559565.1 uncultured Ignavibacteriaceae bacterium
TGCCGGCGCCTCCAGACTGATTGCGCGCAAGAACTTCGGCTGCGGTTCGTCGCGTGAACACGCCCCCTGGGCGCTGGACCAATATGGGTTTCGCGCCATCATCGCCCCGAGTTATGCCGACATATTTTTCAACAACAGCTTCAAGTAACTTATCTATCCCAATCCCGTTTTTTGCCGAAATCAACAAAATATCTTCAGGATTAATATCAAAAACTTTTTGCATTTCTTTTGCAACTCGGACAGGATCCGCATTAATCATATCAATCTTGTTACTCTTCAAACCTGTTTTTGCTCAGTGGTCAACTGATCCAAATACAAATTTAATGATTTGTGATGTGGCAGGTGAGCAGGCACTAGCAAAAATTGCAATGACGTCAGATGGAGGTTGTTATATTTCATGGTTCGATACTCGTTCAGGTGCTTACAACGTTTACCTTCAACGGCTTGATCCTCTCGGTTACAAAATGTGGGCACAAAACGGACTTCTTATTAGTAATCATCCTCAAGACTCCTGGATTACAGATTATGATTTGATATGTGATCAGAATGATAATGCTGTTTTGGTTTTTAGTGATATACGTTCAGGTGGTTTGTTAAAACCTGTCGCATATATGATTAGTCCCAGCGGAGATTTTATCTGGGGTAGTAATGGAATAGATATTTCCACGGGAGATAGTTTCCAGCCATCACCGACTTTAACTGAAACAAGCGACGGTAATTTTATTTTTGCATGGATTAGTTCCGATGGTACCCAGAAGATAGCACTCCAAAAATTATCTCCGACAGGACAGAAACTTTGGGGAGCAAATCCAATTCTTATCCAAAGTGCTACCGAAAATTATAGCTGGCCTGCTGTAGTTAAATCTGATAACGGGCAAACTATTCTTATACATACAGTACCAAACGGGATTTATCAAGCAAGAATAAGAGCTCATAAACTTGATGTAAATGGTCAGTTACTCTGGGGAAGTAATGGAGTGATGATTCAGAACAATGGGCAAATGGCTTCATATCAAGTTCCAGAAGTTGAACCTGATGGAAATAACGGTGCACTCATTTCCTGGTATGATGGAAGAGCAATGAATAATCTTTCTAGTTCATTCGTTCAACATATTTCATCCACTGGATCTTTATATTTTCCTGCAGATGGTTCTGAAGGATCTCTTGCAGCACAAAGAAATAAATTTTATCCGCAGGTTGCTTTCAATCTTGTGACTCAGGAAACTTATTTGTTCTGGATGGAGACTGAGCCGGATCAAAATCAAAACGGCATTTATGGTCAAAAATTTTCTTCATCAGGCAACAGACTTTGGGGAAGCAGCGGTAAAGTATTCATTCCTTTAAGCGCCCCAAATACTAAATCAATCAGCGATTTATCTTCGCAGATGGGAACAGAGAAAGTATATCTTTTTTATTTAGAGAGTGCTGGCTCCGGATTAAATACAAAAACTCTCGGATTTGCCTGTGATACTTCAGGCGCATTTATTTGGCCGGGAAATATTGTTACTCTATCCAACCCAACTCAAGAAAAACTGCAAATGGAAACTGCTTTGGATGTTTATAAGAATTGTAAACTTGTGTGGGGTGATAGAAGACTTGATTCACAGGGCATTTATGCTCAGGATATTAATCCTGAAGGTCAGCTTGGTCAACCAATAATCCCGGTTGAGTTAACTTCATTCTCAGCAAATGTACAAGGTAAAAATGTTATTCTAAATTGGTCAACAGCAACTGAAATAAATAATAAAGGATTTGAGATTCTTCGCCTTGCTCAGAATGACGATGACTGGGAGTTAGTTGGTTTAGTTTCAGGAAATGGAACTACAACAGAACCGATGAGTTATTCTTTTATTGATGAAAATGTTTTACCAGGGAATTATCAATATAGATTAAAACAAATTGATTATGATGGAGCATTCGAATATTCTAATACAATTGAAGTTGAGATGATATTACCTATAGAATTTGCATTAGAACAAAACTATCCAAATCCATTCAACCCAAGCACCGTGATCGAATTCTCATTGCCTGAAGATGTAAGCAATGTGGAATTATCAATATTTAATTCATTGGGAGAGAAAGTTGCTGAGCTAGTGAACACATCATTGATGGCTGGAAAATATCTGTATCAATGGAATGCGAAAGATGTAGCAACAGGAATGTACATCTACGAATTGAGAACTGATAAATTTGTTTCGGTGAAGAAGATGATATTAATCAAATAAATCATAAACACTTAATAAGTTATGTGTTCAACTTATTCCAAGATTAAATAAAATATTGTATTTATTTACAAGGCGGATTCTTTAAAATGTTGAGCTTAAATGGATATACATATGAAAGACATTCAGTTTAAAAGATTTTATTATTCAATAGTTTTAACACCTTTTATTCTGATAATATCTGGACGGACTAACTGTCTCGCCAATAGTTTGCCTCATTTATCTGAAAGTGAATCGGAAGTTGATACTATTGAAAACTTTGACGATGGTGTTATTCAACTTCAATCTTATTCAAATCAGGATATCAATCCCACTATGTGGTCGCTGGAAAATAATATTACCTATAACAACTCACCTCATTCAATAAAACTATATGGTAATACATGGAAGCTTGAAGTTATTTCTCCTATTACATTGGATTCAGGTGATGTATGGCAGGTATCAAATTATATTCAACAAATAGCTGAGATTCAGGGTTTTGGAATAACAGATTCGATTAACACATTGTTCTATTCTTTTGCTGGAACCGAACAGGTAAATACGGAGGAGTGGATAACTGTTTATCAGGGTGCATTTCAAAATAATGTCTGGAATGAATATCAACTTCCCGTTGCAGATGATTGGCTAGCAAGATTTGGATACTTACCCGTGGTGAAAGGAATAATATTTGTTTATGACAGAGATAACACTTCGCAAGGAGTTTGTTACTTTGATGAGATAATTGATATCACAAGTTCTTTGCCAATTTCACCACAAGTTGGAATAGATTTTTCAATTGGAACACTTTATAAAAACAGTGATGGTCTCACAAGTGTAGATGTTGAATTCACTAGCTCTGTGTATGATCCTGATAGTGAAGTGCACGATTATTTCTGGGACTTTGGAGATGACTCCACGAGTACAGAACCCAATCCATCACATACATTTATTGTTGAAGATGATCACGATTACACAGTTCTATTAGAAGTTATAGATGAAACCGATTTACATGGAAGAGCATCCTGTCAGATTACAGTAGATCCTGGACCAACAACTTTTCCAATAACAATGAATTTTGTTGGTGATGTGATGCTTGCCAGGAGAATTGAGGAATTAATTAATCTATCTGGTTATGAGGCTATATTTGATCCGACTTCTGCAATTCTTGGTGAAGCTGCAGATATTACAGTTGCAAATCTCGAATGTCCACTTACAGATGAGGGTACTCCTCATCCAACAAAATCAATAGTGTTCAGAGGTTCTCCGGAAAATGTAACCGCGTTATCGTATGCTGGCTTCGATCTGGTTTCGATTGCAAATAACCATACTATTGATTATGGTTTGGTAGGTTTACAACAAACACAATCTGTACTTGATGAGGAAGAAATACTATACTTTGGTGCAGGTGCAGATTCTTATGAAGCAATGCAGCCGGCATTCTATCTTAAATCAGGAGTAAACTTAGCATTACTTGGTTCAAGCGATCGAACAGGTCAGTACAATAACTGGCAGCCTTACTTAGATGCAGGATTTAACAAACCGGGATTTGCTAACTTGACAGAATCGAATATCATTCAACAAATTAATTCAGTAAGTGAGGTTGCTGACCTGATAATTCTTGAAATGCACTCAGGTGTTGAGTACTCAGTAAATCCGGCAGACCCATTCGGAACGAAGATGAAGAATATTCTGCTGATCTAAGAGCACCGCTTGAAAGCGATATTGAAATGCGTCACTTTGCAATTGATAATGGTGCGGATGCCGTTATATGTCACCATCCTCATATAATTCAAGGTCTGGAAGTATATCAGGGAAAATTGATTGCACATTCACTTGGTAATTTTGTATTCGATCTAAACTATCCCGAAACTTTTCCTAGTATGATATTAAATTCAAAAATT
>CAZLJI010000282.1:0-4080 GCA_964559565.1 uncultured Ignavibacteriaceae bacterium
AATTATTTTTCCTATTTTCGTTTTATTTATCATTTCCTGAACATCAAAATCACTCAGGTATGCTGAGCGAATTACAGTATCTTCAATATATTCAACATATTTCCCGCCTGAACCGAACATTACCATCGGACCAAAACTCGGATCACGAAAACCGCCAACCAATAACTCAAACTTTGTATGAATGTATGGTTGGATGAGAAATGAGTCGAGCTGCATACTTTTTTGTTTGAAGTTACTGATCATTTCATCTGCAGTTTTAGTTAATTCAGTTTTATCTTTGATGTTTAATACTACCCCTTTTAAATCAGATTTGTGAATAATTTTTTCACCGACTGCTTTCATCACAACAGGATAATGCAGATTTGATGATTTCAAATCATCATAGCCAAATAATTGGGTTTTAACAATTGGAAGATTATAGAATTCAGAAACTTTAATAACATCTTCCTGTGATAGAAAACGACCGGCTTCGAATTTTATTCCTTCAATTTTTACATTCGCTAAATTCAACCTGTTTTTATGATCAGGTTTGTCTCTGAACTTCAGCATATTACCAATCACAACAGCAGGATCCTCAGATCTCCTGAAAAGAGAACGCTTTGTTTTTGATAGTTTCCTGTAATGATCCCAAAACTCCGGCAAAGGCATAACAACCTGAAAAATTGGTTTGTTACTTTGTATCTCATTTATTCCTTCGATGACTGGCATTGCGGGAACCATAACCGGTTCAACAAATATTGATATGACTGCATCAACATTTTTATCTTCAACTAAAATTTCATTTACCTGTTTAAATTGTTCTGCAGTTCCACCGGGAAGAAGATCAACAGGATTATTCACACTTCCCTGAGGATGAACAATCTCTCTCAACTTCGATTTAGTTTCGGTAGTAAGTTCAGCAAGAGATAATTTATTTCTCTCGAGTGTATCTACAGTTAAAATTGCAGGGCCGCCTGCATTAGTTATCACTGCAACTCTGTTTCCCTGCGGCATCGGAAAATCTTCAAGGCCTTTTGCAGTATTGAACATATCATTTAAATCATCAGCACGAAGTATTCCGAATTGTTGAAGCACTGCATCCACAACTTTATCACTGCTTCCAAGTGCGCCTGTATGCGATGATGCGGCTTTAATTCCGCTGGAAGTTCTACCACCCTTCAGAATTATCACTGGTTTGGTAATCTTTCCTTCAATAAAATATTTTATGAAGTTCTCTCCGTCTTCAAAACTTTCAAGATAGTAGGTTATTACACTAACGTTTTTATCCTTTTCCCAGAATTGAATGAGATCATTTTCGGTAACATCAGCTTTGTTACCAACGCTTATAAACTGAGAAAATCTTATCTCGGTTTCTCTCAAAGAATTTAAAACTGCTGCACCAATTGCTCCACTCTGTGAACAGAATGCCATCTTTCCATTAACAGGTTCTTCAGCAACAAATGTTGCGTTCATTTTTATTTCAGGCAAAGTGTTTATAATTCCCATGCAGTTTGGACCTACCATCTTTGCATTTGATTTTTTTACCAACTCTAGAATTCTTCTTTCTTCTTTCTCGCCTTCTTTTCCCGTTTCTTTAAATCCAGCAGTGATCAAAATGAGTGCTCTTGTTCCTTTTCCAATAAGTTGTTTGATTGATTCCTCAACAAACTGTTTGGGGACCATAATTACAGCCAGATCAATATTTTCTTTAACAGATTCGATTGTCGGATAACATTTATAGCCCAAAACCTCATCAGATTTAGGATTTATGAGGAACAGTTTACCTGTGTATCCATATTGCTTAATTGATTTGGTTAATTCATAACCGAGTGATTTTGGTTTTGATGAAGCCCCAACAACACAAATGGATTTTGGGTAGAAGTAACTATTAAATACTGATTCCATATTGCTTTCCGGAATTATGAGAAATTGATAATCAAATTTAACTGATTCCTGACTCAGATACCTGAGAGCAAATAAATCGGATTATGAAAGAACTAAGATTTTGCGAACTAAATTTATGGTGTGAAACTCAAGGATTTGAAATCTAAATTTGAAATGAGAAGAGATAATGAAGACATAATTTAAGCTCCGCTGCAAATAAGGAAGTCAGTATTTATCCACCCGTGATACTCGCTTTCTATTGTCTGCCTCAGGCAGAGCAGCCGGGGCTTTTTTCTACCTCTCTATGAATTATTCTCCTTATTATAGAGAAGGAAATAGGGTAAAGTTGCTTTATCATTTCAACAATATCATCTTCTTCGTTTCAACATAAGCACCGGCTTGAAGATTGTAGAAATAAACTCCGCTTGGTAAGTTGTAAGTATTTCCACCGGAAGCTGATCCACCTTTGGCGGAAAACTCAATTTCATATTTTCCTGCAGGTTTAAATTCATTAACAATAGTTGTGACTTCATTCCCCACAACATCATAGATTTTAAGGGTGACAAACTCAGAAGTTGGAATATAGTACCTGATGATTGTTGATGGATTGAATGGATTTGGATAATTCTGTTCAAGTTTAAATTCTTCAACTATTCCAGATTCATTTACTTCGCTTAGTATGCAGTCGAATTCATCCGCTCCGATATCTGGTGTCAATAAATTTCTTTGCTCTCCGTCTATGTCGGTATTGATCCCTGGAATTGAGATTCCTGACATCTCAATACAAATTTCTAATCTTCGATCTATGTGAAGATCAGGTCCTGCAAAATGGGGCATATCATTAAAGCTATGAGTATCCATACCAGTTAGTTGCCAATCTGATAAAGTTTTATAATCCACACCATGCCTTCTCACAAGAATACTATTCTCATTCCGTCCAGCGTAAAGATTATTATAATCTGAATTTAGATTTGTACTCTGGTAATCAAAAATTGCAAATGCATTGAAAGGAGATTCGTCTCTGGCATTTATTAAAATATTATTCTTAACAAAATTATTCGAACAATTAATCCCGATGTAAAGTGCAGCTGAACTATTCTGCTCATCACCCATGCCGGATATATCCACTGAATTAAAGTAAATTTTAGCATAGCTTTGATTACGCAATTCTATACCACTTACTTTTGAACTTATATCAATCGATGAGCTTCGGATATCGTATATCATATTATTGTTAACTGAATTGATAATGCCAGTACAATATGATGTGCCATTAAGGAATATTCCGCTGCTGCCATAATTACCATAAGTTACATTAACATTATGTACGATATTATTTTTTATAATGTCTCCCGTACCACCCGATGAAACTATACCAGAGCAAAATGGAAGCTGAGCATTGAATCTTAGATTCTGAATAATGTTTTCCTCTATGATTGTGTATTGACCTAATACTACATTTATCCCCAGTGAGATTAAACTATCGGTACCAGATCCTATTACATTACCACGGATTATATTCCCGATAGCTTTATAAAAAAATGAAGCCACGTTAATTCCAACTGCAGCTTTTTTAATAAAATTATTCTGGATAAGGTTACTGTCAGGAGTAAAGTTCCCGTACTGGTGAAGAAATACAACCCCGCCACTTTGTCTAGAATAATCATCACATTCAATAGTAACGTTTTTAACAATGTTATGTTTTGAATTATTAAGAAAAATCACTCCATCATTCCATTGGTAAATTGTATTTTGAAATGAATTAATTTTAAGAGTCGTTTGACCTGTAAGACCAATTCCATCTATAGTTACGTAGCTAGCGTTAATAAAATAAAGCACAGCTTCACCATTACCTTCGATTGTAACGTTTTTATTTATGGCAGGTTTAATTATTACACGACTATCACGACCCGCACCCTGTATCGGTCCATTTAACAAAAATCCGGAGCTGTTCTCCGGAATGGAGTATAATTCATCCACCAATTCAAGTTCAACTTCACCAGCAATTCCATCAATGCTTAACTTATTAAAAGCAGAGTCGAGAGTGGGAAAATTCCCGTTCACACCTACAGAATAGGTTCCAGAAGGAAGCTGATTCCCAACCGGTCCTTGAATTTTTTCTGAGACTGGTATGTCCCTATACGATCTAACTAGGTTAATTTCTTGTGAAAATATATTAACTGATATCACAATCAGAAGTGAGACTACTAAATGTTT
>CAZLJI010000283.1:0-4068 GCA_964559565.1 uncultured Ignavibacteriaceae bacterium
AACCTCAAGTTTTTAACATTGTTGGAGGTCATCAAGATTCATTCTCATCCGGAGACCCAATGGTCTTTGCACCAGGTGCTGATGATAATGCAAGCGGAACTGCAGCAGTGCTTGAGATTGCAAGAGTTATTAAAGCAAATGGTTATCAGCCTGAGTCAACAATTAAGTTTATAACTTTTGCAGCGGAGGAATATGGCTTGTGGGGCAGTGTTGATTATGCTCAAAAAGCTTTAAACTCCGGAATGAATATTAAGATTATGATTAATCATGACATGATAAGCCACACTTATTATTCGACTAATCAAAGCGAGGTTGATATAAACCGATATACTGGTTTTGATTATCTGCGTGATCTGGCTTTTTACTGCATTGAGAATTATTCCATTCTTGCGGCGAGGAATGGAAGCCTTAACAGTGCAGGTTCGGACAGTTATTCATTCTGGGAGCGTGGCTTTCCTTCAGTATACTTTGAAGAAACTAATTTCAGTCCTTTCTACCACTCGCCGGCTGATACTATCGGAAACTATAATATGGAATATTGTGCAGAGGTGATCAAATCTTCTTGTGCGACTCTTTTATTAAATATTGTTATGCCTTCTTCGGTTCAGAATTATAAACTTGTTGATGCCGGAACAGGTAGTTCGCTTTTACTTAACTGGAGTCCTAATGCTTCTCCGGATTTTTCGAACTATAAAATTTATTTGGGTATGCAATCCGGTGTTTACGATACTGTGTACACTACTACTGATACCATATTCACAGTAGGCGGATTAACAGAGGGTAACTTGTATTATGTCGGAGTTTCAGTTCTGGATCAGGATGGTTTTGAAAGCCTGATTGTTGAAAAATCTTCTACACCTTTTTCAATTCCATTTGCACCACAGGAATTTACTGCAACACCACAGTGGCATCAGGTTGAGCTTTCATGGCTCAGAAATAGGGAGTACGACCTTTATGGTTATAATATTTACAGGTCAGAAGCAGTAGGTCAGCTTGGCAATAAATTGAATCAGAATATTTTGTTGGATACATCTTATGTAGACGCTGCAGCCAGTAATGGAATTTATTATTATTACACAGTTAAAGCAGTCGATAGTCTGTTAAATGAAAGTTTAAATAATACTACTATTAGATCAAGAGTAGTTTCACTTGATCAGGGAATCCTTATAGTTGATGAAACTGCCGATGGTGATGGCTCACTGATGAATCCAACCGATGCAGAAGTTGATGATTTTTACAGTGAGATATTAACTCACTTTAGCAAGCAGCATTATGATATGATTGAAGAAAGCCAGATTGGTTTGGCAGATCTCGGTGCTTTCTCAACTGTAGTCTGGCATGGAAATGATATAACCGATATGGATGCACCTTATGACTATAAAGACGAAATCAAAAAGTATCTTGACTTCGGAGGCAATTTCCTTTACACCGGCTACAGACCATCAAAAGCTTTTGAAAGAATTGTTGGATTAAACGGAACTTTTAGTAATGGTCATTTTATTTTTGATTACCTCAAAATCCAGGAAACAAAAAGTACAATATTCGCTTTATTTAATGAAGCTATGAGCAGTGAGTCCGGTTACAGCAATATTTTTGTAGATTCAATGAAAACACTTTCTTCAAATGATTATCATCTAAAAAATATTGAGATGATAAAATCCTCAATTGAAGGAACAGAGATTTTCAGCTTTGGAACATACTACGATTCAACCTCACAGCAAGGTTTTCTGAAAGGCATGCCTGTAGGAGTAGAGTATATCGGAAATGATATCAAAACTATAACACTCAGCTTCCCACTTTATTATATGAACAAAGAACAAGCTAGATCATTAATGCAGTATATTTTAACCATAAAGTTTGATGAAGTAATGCCCGTTGATGATAACACAGATGAAATACCATCTGCGTACCAGTTATACCAAAACTATCCAAATCCATTCAATCCAAGTACGACAATAGAATACTCCTTGCCTGAAGAAGGATTTGTGAAGCTGGCAGTATATAATATGCTGGGAGAAGAAGTAGCAAGGATAGTAAATGCAAATCAAAAGGCAGGCAGATACAGACTCAATTTTAGCGCAACCGGATTGTCAAGCGGTGTGTATGTATACAGGATAGAAGCAGCAAATTATACAGCATCGAAGAAACTTATGCTGATGAAGTAATCATAGAATTTACTATTCCGCAAGGAAAAGAAAATAATTTTGAAGCCCTATCCAACTTTGGATGGGGCTCTTTTATTTAATTTCGGAAAACCATTCGTTCTAAATATTACAATTTACATTTAGCTTTGCGAAGCATTTCTATCATGCGAAGAGAAGAACCGGAATCTCGTCAATTGGTTTGTCCTTCAGATTCCGTATTAAGGACTGAATGAACACACAAGTTTATTCTTGAATGCGAAAGCTTGAATGGTCATCGGTTACTTTATTGTATCAATATGAAATTTAAGTTAATGACAAATAGAAAATAACATTAGCTTTATATTACAAGAATTATTTAATTTTGTCACAATTATTTTTAGGGATAAAATCATTTTAAAACCAATACAAAACATTTTACCTCCAATTCAACCAAGTCACATTAGTGTAGAATTTATTACTATTTATAGAACCTGCCAGGGTCAGATTAGAACAAATTGAAATTTAAAAACTCACAATTAATAATTAACCAATCATTCATTAATCATCATGGAGAACTGATGAAGAATCTCACAACTCTTTTCTTTGCACTGTTCCTCTTTACAGTTGCAGGCACAAACTTGCTTGCTCAGGGAGAACAAACTGACGAACGGATTTGGTCACTAATGCGGCCAGATCTAAACCGTAGTGTTAAAGTTGATATACCAAATAACTGGGTTCCTGCAGAACCAATCACCAGATATTTTGGAATCGCAGATGCAACGGTAGGGCCTAATTTTAGGGTTAAACCTGGCAACACTACTCAATCTGAACTGAGTATAGATGTACACCCAACAAATAATAATATCGTTTTTGGATCTGCTAATGCTACGAACTGGCCATTTTCAACCATTTGGGGTACCGGTGTTTACTGGTCTCTTGATGGTTCAACGAACTGGACAGGTTTTGATAATCCACCATTTGGTACAAACTCAGGCGATCCTGTTTCAGTCATCGGAGTAGATGGAAGATTTTATGAAAACTATATTTCTAATCCTGGTGGACAGGGAGTATCAGTTTCAACTAACAACGGAGTAAATTGGACATCGCACACCGTTGCTCCAAATCCTGGAAGTCTTGCTGATAAAAACCATTATATGGTTGATAAGCAGACTACCAGCCCATACGTAAACAGATCATATTGTTCTTGGACAGATTTTGGTGGAACAAATGATGAACAAGTAGTTCTCAGATATTCGACCAATTTTGGAGTAAATTGGTCAACTTCAATTAACCTCTCTGGATCATTGAATCCCGGAAGCCATGGACAGGGAACTAATATTCAAACTGGACCGAATGGCGAAGTTTATGTTGCCTTTGCTATATATGATGCCTGGCCAGGTGGGGAAGATGCAATAGGATTTGCTAAATCAACCGATGGTGGTGTAACGTGGACAAAAGCCAGAGTTTATTCTGCGGTGAATTTTGGTATCAGAGGAAATTTAACAAGCAAGAATTCAATCAGAGTTGCTTCATTCCCATCAATGGCTGTGGATATTTCTGGTGGCGCTCGCAACGGATGGATATATATAACCTGGCCGCAAAGAAGTGTTACTCCAGCAGGAACTGACCCGGATATAGTTATGATCAGATCTACTGATGGAGGTACAAACTGGTCATCACCTGTTCGCGTAAATGATGATCCAATAAATAATGGAAAAGATCAGTACTTTCCATGGTGTACAGTAGATCAAGCTACAGGACAACTGATGGTTCTATTCTATGATAGCCGTGATGTTCCGAATAGTCAGGCCGAAGTATTCATGGCAACTTCGGTTGATGGAGCCACAACTTTTACTAATTTCAAAGTAAGTGATCAGCCACATTCACCTCAACCAATCAGCGGTTTGGCTGGTGGATATGCTGGTGATTACATTGGTATAGCTGC
>CAZLJI010000284.1:0-4053 GCA_964559565.1 uncultured Ignavibacteriaceae bacterium
TTCCACCGAAGATTTGCAGTTATTCATGCGTTTATTGCCAGGTTGGACTTACTGATTCGTTGTCAATTCAAAGAAAAGAATTTTATCCGATCGAAGAAATTGTTTCTGAAGTTTCAGAAAGAGTAATTCAATTAAAAAATTCAGGCGAAAGAATTGACTACATAAGTTTTGTCCCGGATGGCGAACCGACTCTCGATATAAATCTTGGTAAAGATATTCAATTGCTAAAACCGCTTGGAATAAATATTGCCGTTATAACAAATTCATCACTGCTCTGGGATAAACAAGTGAGAGAAGATTTACTTCTGGCTGACTGGGTTTCAGTAAAGATTGATACGGTTGATGAAAAAATCTGGCACAAACTAAACCGACCTTATGGCAAACTGGATCTGCTTAAAATTTTAAATGGTATTAAAAATTTCAGACATTCATTTAAATGTACGCTTGTAACAGAAACAATGCTGGTAAATGGGACTAATGATGACAAAGAGTCTTTAGTCAATGCAAGCAAGTTTATCAAAGAAATTAATCCTGACAAAGCTTACATACTAGTTCCTACTCGTCCTCCTGCCGAAGGATTTGTAAATACACCATCGGAAGAAAATCTGAATATGGCATATCAAATATTTAATACAGAAATAAACAGAGTTGAACTTTTAACCGGCAGCGGAGAAACAGACTTTACTTATTCATCTGATGTCGAAAAAGAACTGGTAAGCATTTTAGCCGTGCATCCGATGTGCCTCAAAGCTGTTGATAGTTTTCTGCGCAAAGCAAATGAAAGCTGGAGTTTAATCGAATCTTTGATTCATAAAAATATTTTGAAAGAAGTAGAGTATTCCGGAAACAAATTCTTGGTAAAAAATATTAAAAACAAAATTGATGATAAAGCAAATAAAAAGTATGAGTTGAGAAAATGAGATTAGTAATACCATCCACAGGTGAAACTCTAAACTCACCAGTAAGTGAGACGCTGGGACGAGCACCATTTCTAATTGTATATGATAGTACCGACGGAAAGTATGAATCTGTTGAAAATCCAGGCTTCCAAATTCAGGATGGTTCAGGTCTTAAAGCTTCAGAAATAATTTTAGAAAAAAGGGTAGATGTTTTATTAACAAGAGAGATAGGACGTAAATCTTATTCGGTTTTACTAAAGGAGCATATAAAAATTGAAATTATTAAATCAGGAGGAACTGTTAAATCCGCAATCAATAAATACCTAAAAAAACAGGAGAAATAAAATGAAATCAAACAAGCTCATTGAAATGTTAAACAAAAATCTTGCAAATCTTCAAGTGCTGTATGTAAAACTTCACAACTATCACTGGAACGTGAAAGGTATGAATTTTAAACTGGTTCACGAAATGACCGAATCGTATTACGATTACTTTGCCGAACAGTACGATGCAGTTGCTGAAAGAATCGTCCAGCTTGGCGGAAAACCTTTCGCCACATTACAGGATTATCTGAAGAATGCTTCTTTAAAAGAAGAAATCAAAAAAACATTTGAAGCTAAATATGTTTTAAGGTCTTTGCTTTCAGACTTTGAACAACTGAATAAAGACTTTAAGGAAATATCGAAAGTCGCTGGTGATGCAGGTGATGTTCCGACTGCTAACATTTCTGACGATAATGTTGCGTGGCTGGAGAAACAAATCTGGATGATTAAAGCAAGTATAAGCTAATAAAATATGAGCCGATTCAAATGTTGAGTCGGTTCTTTAAAATGAATAAACCGTCAAATGGAAATCACAGATACACTTATCAATGTAATAACAGAATCAATTAAGGTCACTCTGTTTGTTTTGGCGATGATGGTTGCTGTAGATTTTATAAATGTTAAAACAAAAGGTAAGCTTGAATCAATTCTTCAAACCGGGAATAAATGGAAGCAATATATTGTGTCATCAATGCTCGGTTCAGCACCCGGTTGTCTTGGTTCTTGCGCAGGTGTTTCACTTTACATTCACGGGATGATTAGCTTCGGTGCACTTACCGGTTTGATGCTTGCAACAGCAGGTGACGAACAGTTTGTAATGCTTGCAATGATTCCGGATACAGCAATCACCCTTTTTGCAATTCTTTTTGTGATTGGAATTGCTGCTGGTTACTTGACAGATGTTATCATCAAAAAATATAAAATCCAAACCTGCACTGATTGTGAATTTAAACAATACCATCCCGGTCAGGAAGAATACAAGCATTATTTTAAACATCATATCTGGACTCACATTATTAAAGGACACCTAATCAAAATTTTTCTGTGGACATTCGGTGCTCTTCTCGTAGTTGAGTATGCAATGACTTTTGTAGATCTTGAAAGCATAACTTCTGAATATACTTTTCTTCTTTTAATTCTCGGAGCTATGATCGGATTAATTCCCGAATCAGGTCCGCATCTGATTTTTGTGATGCTTTTCGCCAAAGGACTGATTCCTTTTTCTGTTTTATTCACAAGTTCAGTCGTGCAGGATGGACACGGAATGCTGCCGATGCTTTCATATTCAATCAAGGATTCTGTTTTAATTAAAGTCTTTAATCTGATTTTTGGTCTTGTTTTAGGGGCAATAATTTATTTTATGGGTTTTTAGCTTTATCATACTATTTGATTGAATGAAAAAATGATTTTAAGCATTGATTTTTATCACCAATAATAAGATAGGATGAGACTAAATTTGAATTATGAAAGCAAAATATTTTCTTCTGCTGTTTATTTTAATTAACGGATTATCATTCGGGCAAACCATCACATTAAAGGGGAAAATCACTAACGCTGAGAACGGATTACCAATCCCGGGAGCTGCAGTTTTCATTTCATACAGCAACTTCGAGTACTCTAATAATGAAGGCTTTTAGTCTTTATCTGGTTTGAATGCCGGGAATTATCAGATAAAAGTTTCGAGTCTTGGATATAAAAGCATCTCAACAGAATTAGAGATCAATTCTGATATAGTAAAAGATTTTGCATTAACTCCTTCTGCGATTGAACTCGATGAAGTTGTTGTAAGCACAAACCGAACGGAAAATTATCTTCGTAATTCTCCTTTTGCTGAGTCGCTTGGTGGAAAAGAAGAAATACAAATCAGGTCAACAATGTCATTGCCGGATATTTTACAAAATGAACCTGGAGTATCGTTGCTTCGTGACGGAATTTGGGGAACTGAAGTAAGCATCAGGGGTCTGAACCGTGAAAATGTAATTACTTTGATTAATGGAAACAGAATAGCAACTTCAACTGACGTTGCTGCAAGATTATCGATGGTTGACCTAAATGATGTTGAAAGAGTTGAAGTGATTAAGGGTGCTTCATCATCAATTTATGGTTCGGGTGCAACCGGCGGAATTGTAAACATCATCACAAAATCTCCTCAGCTTTACGACAGATTATCTTTTTCGGGAAACGTAATTGGTGAATACAACTCCGTGAATGATCTCTCTGTGTTCGGCGGCTCAGTCTATGGCGGAAGTTCTTTCTGGTCAACAAAACTTTCCGGTTCATACAGAAAAGCAAATAACACACAAACGCCAGAAGGTGAATTGAGAAACAGCCAGTTTGAAGATTACGGCTTTTCGGGTGCGCTGAATATTTTTCCAATTGATAATCACAAACTGAAAATTGATTACCAGTTGTTTAGAGCTAATGATGTCGGAATTCCCGGTGCTTCTGTTTTTCCAAACACAGCAGAAGTTCGCTATCCTTTTGAAAGACGTGAGTTGATTTCTGCTGGATATGAAATTCAGAATATCAGTAAAGTGTTTTACAAGCTATCAGCAAAATATTCCTATCAGCTTATTAACCGGGATGTTGAGAACATTCCGTACATCGTACAAAATATTCCTGCATCAGGAGGAAATCCTGCAAGAAGAGTGAGCGTATTAAAAATTGCTCCAAGTGCTGAACACAAAAACAACAACGCAACTCTTCAGGGAAACTTCTGGTTGTTCGATAGCCACAATCTTGCAGCAGGTTTTGACTATTGGGACAGAAGCTACAGTGGCGAGCGCGAACGTTATCAATTGATTGAAGTCTTAGATTCTGCCGGAAATGTT
>CAZLJI010000285.1:0-812 GCA_964559565.1 uncultured Ignavibacteriaceae bacterium
GGCAATTTGATGGCTAAAGGGGCTTTAGGAAATTTCGTTCGTTACAAACACAACAATATTGATGATTTAGAAAAGGTAATTACAAAGCTGCCTGCAAATGCCGCTAAGTTGATTGTAAGTGATGGTGTGTTCAGTACCGGAGGAGAGATTGTTGATCTTCCTAGATTGAATGAAATTGCCAAGAAGCATAAAGCAAGAATAATGATTGATGATGCTCATTCTGTAGGTGTAATAGGTAAAGGCGGAAGAGGAACTGCAAGTGAGTTCAATCTCGAAAAAGAAATTGATCTTACTATGGGAACATTCAGTAAAACATTTGCATCATTGGGCGGATTCGTTGCCGGACCTGAAAGAGTTATTAATTTCATAAAGCATTTTTCTTTAGCATTAATATTCAGTGCATCACCTACACCATCTTCTGTTGCAGCTGCTCTAGCCGCTCTTGATATTTTAGAAAAAGAACCGGAACGTGTTCAAAAACTTATCAGTAATGCAGACTATATGAGAAAAAATTTGAAAGCCATAGGTTTCAATGTAATTGATGGAAGAACAGCAATTGTTCCAGTAATTGTTGGCAATGATGAACTCGCATTCAAAATGTGGCGATTGCTTTATGACAGTGGTGTCTTTGTAAATGTTTTTGTGGCTCCGGGTGTTCCTGAAGGAAGACAGATGATGAGAACAAGCTATATGGCAACTCACGAAAAAGAACATCTCGATGAAATACTTCATCTGTTTGAAAAAGCAGGTAAAGCAGTAGGACTAATTTAATTTAGCAAATCATAGTTTTAGGCATACTTCGGTTGTTTCTG
>CAZLJI010000285.1:822-4030 GCA_964559565.1 uncultured Ignavibacteriaceae bacterium
AACGAAATAACTGTAAAGCCGGTAAGAACAAAAAGTGAACTAATCCAGTTCATTAAATTTCCATGGAAAATTTACAAGGATGATAAGTACTGGGTACCTCCGCTTTTAATGGAACAAAAAACTCTTCTCGACAAACAGAAAAATCCTTTCTTCAAAACAGCCACCGCAGAATATTTTCTTGCCTTCAGAAATGGTGAAATTGTTGGTCGCATAGCTGCAATAAAAAATGATATTCACCTTAAAACTCATAATGATTCAGCAGGACAGTTTGGATTTTTCGAATGCATCAACGATCAGCAAGTTGCAAACGCATTATTCGATACCGCAAAATCCTGGATGAAAGAAAAAGGATTAAAGTTTATGAGAGGCCCCGCCAATCCATCAAGCAATGATGTTTATGCAATGTTGATTGAGGGTTTTGATGACTCACCGAGACTGTTGATGCCGTATAATCCAAAATATTACATCGATCTTTGTGCAAATTACGGAATGAAGAAAGCAAAAGATATGTATGCCTGGAAATTAGTAAATGAAAAACTTATGGCTTCCGAAAAATTAAAACGCGGGCAGGAGCTTGTAAGGAAAAGATACGATTTAAAAATCTCTCAACTCGATATGAAGAATTTTCAGAAAGATCTTGAAAAATTCAAATTCGTATACAATAAAGCATGGGCTCCCAACTGGGGATTTGTTCCTATGACTGAGGAACAAATTGATGCAATGGCAAAAGATATGAAACCAATTGCAGAACCTTCTTTGGTCTTGTTTGGTGAAATTGATGGTAAGCTTATTGGAGCGGCGCTCGTTATGCTTGACTATAATTTTATCTTCAAGAAGATGAACGGCAGACTTTTACCATTTAACTTTTTAAAACTATTCACACAAAAGAAAAGTATTAAATGGGCAAGAATCCTTACACTTGGAATTATACCCGAGCATCAGAAAAAAGGACTCGACACAATATTCTACTGGGAAATTGTGAACAGGGCTGCTAATATCGGAATTCGTTTGGGCGAAGCTAGCTGGGTTTTAGAAGATAATGATATGATGAACCGCGGACTTGAACTTATGAATGCGGAAAGGTACAAGAAGTACAGGATTTGGGAAGTAGAAGTTTAATTTAGTTTTATTCTTCCTAAGAGAAGCTTCTGTGTTCTCTTTAGGTAGTCTCTGAGTATTTTTTCATCAGGCAAGTCAAGCGTGCACTCTGATGCAAGAACTTTATTCGGTAGACCATCAAGTGCTTACTTCGCAATCGCGGAATCCTTTTCATTACACATTAAAAAGATTTTGAAGACTTAAGGAAAACTACTGAGTTAACTTCATTACAGCTTTGCTGTCTTTTAGCAGATACAGATACTGTCCTTCAAGCGTAAACTTTGTTGTTAGTCTTAACGCTTCCAGAAAATCCATCTCGGCAGAGCCATAGCACATCATCTTTGTCATTGTGCCAGCATCAAGAGATATGTTGTTCCCTTCCAGCTTATATGATCCGTTAAATTTGTTACAGCTTGTAGAGCCGGAAAGATTGTCATCTTTATCAAAATACACGTATGCATCTTCATCAATGCTTTCGTAAGCGCTGATTTTCTTATCAAGTATTTCTACTGCTTTCCATCGTTTATCAGCTAATTCCGTTATAAGATTTGATGGACTACATCCAATCAACAGAACACCTAATACAAAGAATAGATTAAATAATTTTTTCAATTCATTTCCTTTCAGAATTGTTGAGTAATCAGGTGCCCACAATACGCAGAATGCCTTAAAAAATTGTCTGTTGAGCTAAGCTTTCACTACTCTTTGCTTCTTACCTATCACAAAGTAAACTATAGAACCTATAACTGGAACAAAGATTATTGCAAGCAGCCATATTAATTTGTTACTGCCTTCAAAATCATTTTTAAGAATATCTATGAATGCAATTATAAATGGTATGAATCCTAAAAGGAATAAAACCATTGCTAATTCTATTATTCCCATTGTTTCCTCTGATAGTTAATTTTTATTAAAGAATAAATATTGTTTACCAATCTTTATCCATGATCTGTTTTCGTTTGCTGGTATATTCTTCTTGTGTGATGAGCTTTTCCTTCCTCATAGTTTCCAGTTCTTTTAGTACTTGCATAGGACTACTACCTGATTCTACGGTATTATCTGATTCGGTGCTGATATCAAATAAAGAATATCCATTTTTAGACTTTATATTTTTAAAGTGGTATATCAGCATAAATACAACTGCTCCGATCCAGATGATGATAACCAGAAAGAAGAGCATTGTGAATAACGGTGGAGCGTCATTCTCCTGAAGTACATTACCAACAACAGCAGCAAATCCAAGTCCGAAGATCAGCATAAAGACTAAACCGATCCCTGCACCTGCAGAGACCGGTTTACTCGGTTTAAGTGAAAGTTTATTCATAAGATTTATTTTAATCTTTATTCTTTTCCGCTAATTCTGGCAAGGAATAGTTCCGCTTCCACTGCAGGTAGTGCATGGATAATGCCAATCTTTCCCTCCGTTTCCGCCGCATAATGAACAATATTCTGTACCATTACCGCCGCATCTGCCGCAATTAAATCTGCCGTATCCATTACAGCTTAAGCAAGTTTCATTTACTCTTCCACTTCCATAACATACTGAGCAGTTTTCTTCACCATACGTTCCTGAGCCTCCGCAACTGCGACAATTCACTTCTACACCACCACTGCCACTACATTGGTAACATAATTCAGTACCATTTCCCAGACACCGGTCACAAGTCTGATATCCAGCACGATTGCATTTTGCACAATCAACCCATCGATCAGGTCCCCAGCCAGAACCATTGCAGGATGTGCAATTGCATTGTGCCACTACGAAAGAGCACATAAAAATTACAAATAAGATAGATAGTATTGTTTTCATTATTTCTCCCTATTTATGTTTGAAATGTTGTAGTTAGTTGATTTCCTGTTATATGATATGATTTAGTTTTACTGGTTCCTTATTGGATTGCGATAGAAGTGAGAGTCGAAAGATCTATGAATTGTATTCTGCATTACTCAATATACTTTTTACTTTTTATCCGCTTTATCCTTTCAAACAAAAATCAAACCACAATCATATGCTTAACGTTGCATTAAATAAATAAATTAAGAAGTCTAAAGGGAAATAAAGTACGGGAAAAGATTTTTTCAGGCTAAATATTACTTCGTAATTAACAAC
>CAZLJI010000286.1:0-1564 GCA_964559565.1 uncultured Ignavibacteriaceae bacterium
AGTTAGCGATGCAATATCCGACGGAATACTCGATGCAATTTACGCGCACGATCCATATGCAAGAGTTGCTTGCGAAACATTTGTTACTACTGGTTTAGTTTTAGTAGGCGGTGAAATTACAACAAAAACATACATCGATGTTCCTGATGTTGTAAGAAAAACTGTTCAAAAAATAGGATATACAAAAGCAGATTATAAATTTGATTCAGAATCTTGTTCAGTACTGAATGCGATTCATTCTCAATCTCCTGACATAGCGATGGGAGTTGATACCGGTGGTGCTGGTGACCAGGGAATTATGTTTGGCTATGCGTGCGATCAAACTCCCGAACTTATGCCAATGCCGATTATGTATGCGCATAAACTTGTAAAAAGACTTGCAGACATCAGAAAGAAAAATAATAAGCTGATGCCATATCTGCGGCCGGATTCAAAATCACAAGTGACAATTGAATATGATAATAACGGAAAACCTCTGAGAGTTGATGCTGTAGTTATTTCAACTCAACACGATGGCGATGCAAAGCAAAGTAAAATTAAATCTGATGTTATTAAACATGTTATTAAGAAAGTTATCCCAGCAAAATATTTGGATAAGGGTACAAAGTATTTTGTGAACCCAACAGGAAGATTCGAAATTGGTGGTCCGCATGGTGATAGCGGATTAACAGGAAGAAAAATTATAGTTGATACTTATGGCGGCTGGGCTCCCCACGGCGGTGGTGCATTTTCAGGTAAAGATCCATCTAAGGTTGATAGAAGTGCTACATATGCAGCAAGACATATTGCAAAAAATGTTGTTGCAGCTAAATTAGCTAAGGAATGTTTAGTACAGGTTTCTTATGCAATTGGTGTTGCACAGCCGATTTCTATCTTTGTGGATACAAAAGGAACGGGAGTAATTCCTGATTCTAAAATCTCTGAAATGATCCAGAAAGAAGTTGATCTTACTCCAAAAGGTATCATCTCAAGATTAAAATTGCGAAGACCAATCTATCAAAAGACTTCGGCATACGGTCATTTTGGAAGAAATGATAAAGATTTTACCTGGGAACAACTCGATCTGGTTCCTATATTTAAAAAGTATGCAAAAAATTAATTTATTATTTATGAACTTTTTATAGATAAAAAGTTGTTTAAATTCGGTTAACAATTATCAGGAAATTAAAAAAAGTAAAGGATGTAAAATGAGTGAAGTGTTAGAAAAGAAAATTGATTTTTCACTGAAATATAAAGTTAAAGATATCTCGCTTGCTGAATGGGGAAGAAAGGAAATAGAACTTGCTGAAGCAGAAATGCCCGGCTTGATGGCATTAAGAGAAGAGTATAGAGGAAAGAAGCCGCTCAAAGGTGCCCGTATTGCTGGCTGTCTGCATATGACAATTCAAACTGCTGTATTAATTGAAACACTTATTGAACTTGGTGCGGAAGTCAAGTGGTCATCCTGTAATATTTTTTCAACTCAAGATCATGCTGCGGCAGCAATTGTTGATTTAGGTGTTCCTGTATTTGCATGGAAAGGTGAGACTTTAAAAGAATATTGGTGGTGTACAAAAATGGCTTT
>CAZLJI010000286.1:1574-4029 GCA_964559565.1 uncultured Ignavibacteriaceae bacterium
CTCAAGATCATGCTGCTGCTGCAATTGCCGCTGCCGGAGTACCAGTATTTGCCTGGAAGGGAATGAATGAAGAAGAATTCAACTGGTGCATCGAGCAGACCTTATTTTTCGGTGATGAGTCAAGACCGTTAAATATGATTCTTGATGATGGTGGTGATCTTACAAATATGGTTCTTGACGATTATCCTGAACTAGCTTCAGGAATAAAAGGACTATCTGAAGAAACAACAACAGGTGTTCATCGACTTTATGAAAGAATGCAAAAAGGAACGCTTCCAATGCCTGCTATAAACGTAAATGATTCAGTTACAAAATCTAAATTTGATAACAAGTATGGATGTCGGGAATCATTGGTAGATGCACTTCGCAGAGCAACTGATTTAATGCTTGCTGGCAAAGTTGCAGTAGTCGCAGGATTTGGTGATGTTGGCAAAGGTTCTGCTGAATCATTAAAGAATGCAAACGTAAGAGTGATTGTAACGGAGATTGATCCGATCTGCGCACTTCAAGCTGCAATGGAAGGTTATGAAGTTAAAAAGATGTCAGATGCAGTTAAAGAAGCTGACATCGTTGTAACTGCTACAGGCAATATGAATGTTGTTAATGAAAAACACTTTAGATTGATGAAAGACAAAGTGGTTGTTTGTAACATCGGACACTTTGATACTGAAATTGATATGGCTTGGCTTAACAAAAATTATGGTCACACAAAGAACACGATCAAACCACAAGTGGATAAATACACGATAGACAGTAAAGATATAATTGTTCTTGCAGAAGGAAGATTGGTTAATCTCGGTTGTGCAACTGGTCATCCTTCATTTGTAATGTCAAACTCATTCACAAATCAAACACTCGCTCAGCTTGAACTTTGGAATCATTCAGATAAATATGAGAACAAAGTTTACACTCTTCCAAAACATTTAGATGAAAAAGTAGCAACGCTTCATCTCAAAAAGATTGGAGTTGAGCTTGAAGTATTAACCCCTCAGCAAGCTAAATATATTGGTGTCCCTGTTGAAGGGCCATTCAAACCTGATTATTATAGGTATTGATTAATCATTTATAGAGACGCATCGATGTGCGTCTCTACTTCTTAAGTAAATCCCTCAAAGCCCTTTCAAGCTCTTCAAACTTAAATTGATAGCCTGATTCAATTATTTTCTCAGCAGAAGTTCTCTGACTCATGACTGCGTACTCTGCAACTTCACCTGCTGCAATTTTCATTGCAATTTTTGGAGCGGGAAAGAGTGAAGGTCGTTTCAATACTTTACCAAGTACTTTGGCAAAATCTTTCATCCTCACAATGCCAGGTGAAGACGCATTGACTGACCCACTTAGTTTTTCATTGTCGATTGCATCAAGATAAATACCAACAATATCATCAATATGAATCCAGGGAAACCACTGCCTTCCGCTGCCCAGTGGACCGCCGATAAATAGCTTGAATGGCATTAGCATTTTTTCTAATACACCTTCATCTTTCTGCATTACCAGACCAGTTCGGATTGAAACTCTTCTAACTCCGTATTGTTCGACTTTTTCTGCTTCTTTCTCCCAGTCTTTGCAGATGTCGGCCATAAAATAATTTCCCAAATAACCATTTTCATCCAGCACCTCGTCATAACGATTGCCGTAAATTCCTACTGCAGATGAGCAGATAAATGCTTTCGGTTTTCTTTCAACTTGCTTTATTGCTTCAACTAAATTTCTTGTGCTGATAATTCTACTGTCATAAGCTAGTTTTTTATACTCATCATTCCATCTTTTTGCACCAAGGTTAGCACCAGCAAGATGCACTACTGCATCTACATCGTTCAATTCATACATCCAAACATCCATACAATCATACTCCCACTTGACATACCTATTTGCATTTACTATTTTATTTCGAGCGCTTTCAGGATTTCGGGTGAAGATAATTACTTCATCTCCTCTTGCAGTTAACTCCTGCACCAATTTTTTGCCGATTGAACCAGTTGCGCCTGTAATTATTATTTTTTTCATTCTTAATTGTTTGTTCATTCTAAATTTGGTTGTATAAATATATTTGTGAAGATAATACAAACCTATCTATAATGATTACTTATCAAGTTAAATTATTTCAATCATAAAACATGGTTTAAAGTTCACAATTTAATTGTAAAAAAAACAATAGGAGTAAATATTTCAAAAATCAAATTGTACGCATCAGAATAATCTGTATTTTTTAATGGCATGATAATAGTTACTATTTCTTTTAAAATCTGCTTCTAGGAGTTAATATGAAAAGAAATATAACATCGACATTTATTTTTACAGTTTTGATTATCTCATTTTCCATTGCACAAAATCAACCTAACCAACTGTTAACTGCAAACAGCAAAAACAAAATATTAACTCTGCCTGAAATCCAAAAATCGTTTAACGATTATTGGGATCCTTACAATGTTACGAATGGCTATTATTTAGAGAA
>CAZLJI010000287.1:0-4024 GCA_964559565.1 uncultured Ignavibacteriaceae bacterium
ATCCTGAAAATCTCTTAACTCATCAAGCCCATATCTGTAGTAAACCGATAAATCCAGTTGAGAATTATCAAAAGGTTTTGCTAGTGTTCTCAATCCAACATTGTGTTGCAGTATATCAAGCTTCTGATTTGGAGAAACAACCGGTGCAGCAATCGGGTCGTAAAGATCAGCGTTCGGATCATCAGAACTTCTGCTAAGGCTGTCATAATCAACACCGCCGTTCAATCCCTGTTCTTTGTCAACATAATAATAGTACGCCTGAAGATTAACAGAATTGGATAATAAATATTTCAGTTTTGTGTTGAACTGCCATAAACTAAGTTCGGTGTTCGTATAAGTTTCATCTTTTGATCTGTTGGTCAACTGAAAAGAGTAATTCCATCTCTTTGCAACCATTGCGGAAAACTTTCCGTCAATCATCGCTTCACCATCGGGACCTTCATAATATCTAATTCTCGCATAAGGCGCTGGCGGGATAAAATCTCTTGTTATAAAATTTACAGTAACAGGATTGTTATACGGTCCGTATAAAAATCCCCGCGGCGAAGGAACGATTTCTATGGAATCAATATTTTCACTCTGGATGAGGTTGAGATCAAGGGAGTTTGTGAACCGGTTATTCAAGAACACCCCATCCTGCAGATAGCTTATCCCGCTATTGCCAACTCCATAGATAAAGGTTTCATTAGGATAGCCGATAAATCCATAATCTTTAACAAAATTTAAGCTGAATGATCTGAGAAGGTCCCCGGTGTATCGGTATTGATCAAACAAAAACGTCCTTTTGCTGATGATTGTGCTTACGTCTGTCAACGGTATTCCCTGGATAGGTGCAATCGTGTCAGACTTTACTTTTGTTGTAAGGCTTGAGTCAGAAACTGCGGTTGTATCATCAATTTGAACAAAATTGGTATCTGGAATGGTTTGGGTATTCTGATTTAATAGTGAATCAATCCCCTGGGGAAGGATAAAAGCAGATAAAAGTACAAATGATGAAAGAAGTTTTAACATTAATAGTACTTTGAGAAAAATTTCATAGTTAACATAAACAAAATAGAGAATTATTAAAGAGTAAAAAATCTGCTACTCAATCAACCGAGACACCGGCAAATATGATTCTCATTCTGAGCCCTATTTACAAGGGTTTGCGTGTAATTAATTTTTTAAAAATAATTTTGTTTCAAATAAATATTAAGTATTTTTCGCCCGTAAGTATCATTAACATTTAATCGGAGGGATCAAATGGCTAAATCAATGACGAAGAACCAAATCATTACGCATCTTGCCGCCAAAACAAAAACTACTAAAAAAGTTTCTGCTCAGTTTTTGGAAGAGTTGGTAAAACTTTCATACAAGGAAGCCAAAAAAGAATTTGTGCTTCCAGGTCTTGGCAAGCTCAAAGTCGCACAGAGAAATGCGAGAATGGGAAGAAACCCTGCTACCGGACAACCAATTTCAATTCCAGCAAGAAAAGTTTTGAAATTCAGAATTTCCAAAGCTGCAAAGGATGCTATCCTGAAATAGTTCGATGCTTTTTATTTTTAAGCGAAGGATGAGCAATTGTTCTTCGCTTTTTTATTTTGTTCAGATTTGTTTTATACATCAAAGCAAGCAAAGGAACTATTAAAATGAACAAATGTTTTATCTTTTCTATTTCAGTTCTGCTTTTACTTTTTCTCTCCTGCGGCGTTCAAACAAAGCGAACAAAACTCAAGCACTTTCCAATAGATAATTTAAATGGGCTGGTTGCTCAATCAGGAGTTCAGCTTGATAAATCTGTTTCAAGTGATGGTAATGGCTCAATAAAAATTGAAGCTGTCGGACCAGCATCTTTTCCTTTTTATGTTGTTGATGATATTAATGTCGAAGAAGCCCAGATCATCTTTGAAGCCAGAATTAAATCTGAATCATTAAACGGACAGGCTTTTCTTGAAATGTGGTGCGTGTTCAAAGACAAAGGCGAATTTTTTTCTAGAGGGTTTGATTCTGTTATATCAGGCACAACAGATTGGAAAACAATCAAGACTGCTTTCAATCTAAGAAAAGGTGAAATGCCCGATCAGATAAAGTTGAATATTATAATAAACGGCGTTGGTACTGTCTGGATTGATGACATCTATTTATCAAAACTATTATCGACTGGTAAATAAATTGCATTTGCCCCGACAGGGGCAACATTTTTATAAAACAAAACGATCTAACTCTCTGAAAAGTCCCGTTAGTGACGAAATAAAAAAAACGACTTGGATTATTAAGTTTCTAACCTAGTTACTTTGAAGTTTGAGGAAATTTGCCTCTCATATCATTAACTTTGCCAAGCCAATCATAAATATTTGTTCAATTTTAACCCGGTACAAATGAAAAGTCTTTTTTACCTGCTGCTGCTGCTTTCACTTTCTATTAGTTGTTCGCAGAACCACAACAAGAAAATTCATGATATTATTCAGCCAATAAATCTTGAGGAAGGAATTGAAAAAGAAATCGTCATCAGTGATTTATTTTATGCGGAGCATTATAAATCGTCATTCACACCAAATGAAAACCTGGTGGTTTTCTATGATTCTGTCAATCATATTTTAAAGATAAATGCAAGGGATGGCTTTACAGGACTTGATGTATTGGAATTTACATTCGAAAATCAGCAATATCATATTCCATTCAAACTTCAGCCGAGGAAGAAATATCTTTTCTCATATAAACCAAAAGGAAAACCACAGCAGGTAAACCTGTTCGGTCAGTTCAATAGCTGGGACAGATCAAGTCTTCCAATGAGCGATGAAGATAAAAACGGAATTTATGAGACAAGCATTCCGTTAGATCCGGGCAGATATGAGTACAAATTTTTTGTCGATCGCAAAGAACTAATTGATCCTCAAAATCCTGTGAAAGTACCAAACGGACTTGGAGATTATAATTCAGTAATTATTATCGAGTCAGATTCAAAAGATAAAATGTACCTGCACGCTTTAAATTACGAAGCTGAAGATCAAACTAAACGATATAATTATTATTTGGAAGGTTTTCATTCATCTCTTACCAGAGAAACAAATGTTATTGCCTTATTAGATAACCAGCAGCTTAACAGTAGCCTTATTAAGATTGACGGAAATAAGATATCAATAATATTTCCTGATGACTTAATTGATGGTGAAAGATTATTGAGAGTTGCTGTAAGGTCAGAAGGCAGATTTTCAAATATTCAGACAACGAGAATAATAGATGGCAAACCGGTTAATAATGATTCCCCGCAGAGCTGGCACGATGCAATAATCTATTCATTGATGATAGACCGTTTTAATAATGGAGATCCCTCAAATGATAATCCGATAAACCACGATTCGCTCTTCGTACCTGCAAATTATAATGGCGGTGACATACAAGGAATCATTAATAAAATAAGTGAAGGATATTTTGACCAGCTTGGCATAAACACATTTTGGATTTCTCCGATTGTAGATAACACCAACAAAGCATACAGAGAATATCCGCCGCCGCACAGATATTACACTGGTTATCACGGCTATTGGCCGATATCTCTGCAAGGTGTTGAAGAACATTTTGGTGACATGAATCTTGCAAAAGAACTTATAAGTAAGGCTCACAAAAATGATATTAAAGTGCTTTTAGACTTTGTTGCTAATCACGTTCATGAAGAACATCCTTTATGGAAAGAGCATCGTAACTGGTTTGGTCAACTTGAGCTTTCCGATGGAAGAAAAAATCTTCGTCTATGGGATGAATACCGTTTGACAACCTGGTTTGAGCCTTACATGCCTTCATTTGATTATGTTGGATCAAATGAAGCTTTGGAAACGATGACTGATAATGCAATCTGGTGGCTTCAAGAAACTAAGGCTGATGGTTTCAGACACGATGCCGTCAAGCACGTCCCAAATGAGTTCTGGCGATTGCTCACTGAGAAAATAAAAGAGAGAATTGAAATTCCTGATCAGACAAAAGTTTATCAGATAGGAGAAACTTTCGGCGGGTATGATCTAATCAGTTCCTACGTAAGCAACGGACA
>CAZLJI010000288.1:0-4021 GCA_964559565.1 uncultured Ignavibacteriaceae bacterium
TCCGCATCCTGTGAAGTGAATATTTCTTTACTGCTGAGCAAGTGTTCAAGCTTAATCTCATCTTTTACGTTTGCAGCTTTTTTTATTTTTTTAATCAGTAATAAATGATTTAATAATTTATTCTCATCAATTGTTATAAAACCATTTTCCACACCATCCTTTTTAAAATGAATTACAACACTAAGTTTTCCTCTCTGTACCTTAGTTTTTATAAATTCTCTTATTTCATAATCGTAAGGAAAAAGAATTGATGGAAGCTTAAGCGATACCTCAAAAAATCTGCTGTTAACACTTTTTACTTCAACTTCAGCCGATGTTTTATTTTTTGAAATGCTTCCTTTGCCATAACCCGTCATACTGTAAATCATTTATTTATCCCGTTCATTTAGTCAATAGTTTTAAAAATGTAATTAAAGATAACGATAAGCCTGTAAAAAAGATTAATTAGAAAGACTCACCAATACCAAAATGAATAACCATAGTACTGAAAAACTGTTTATCGAAAATAAATTTCTTATCACCTGGGTCATAAAACTTAAAGCCAAAATCTATTCTGAATGGTGCGATTTGTGAATAATATCTCAAACCCGTTCCAACAGCAACAGCAATCTGATCAATTCTGATATCATTTAATTGATTCCAGGTATTTCCGTAATCCGTGAAGAAAACAAATCCCAGATCCGTTTCAAATTTTCTCCGGTATTCAAAACTGCCTTCCAATAAAATATTTCCTCCTCTTATTTTGAACTGTTCATTCAACGAAGGAGGAATTATATCAGTATTAAGTTGATCTGATGGAATCAGTTCTCGTCCTTTCCAACCTCTGACTGAGTTGCTTCCACCAGCGAAAAATGTTTGGTTGGGTGATACAAGTGCAGCATCCCCGCTAAGCATATGGATATACCCTGACTTTGCTTTTATACCAAATACTGTCAGTTTATCACGAGATACGGCTAAATAAAATCCAAGCGTAAGCTGTAATTTGAAATAAAAGCCCAACGAGTCAATTGCTAATGATGATTGGCCGGTTTGCTGATTTTTTACGTCCCATTTGACATTTGCTGAAGATAACTCAGATATTAATGAAATTATTCTGCCCTCAGTTGGATAAAACAGATCATCCGTATTTGTTGAACCTATTTCAGTACCGAGTGATGAAGTAAAAGTACTCGGACTAACTGTAACTGTATCTCCTTCATCTTCAAATTCGGGGACACTATAACTTAATTTATCAAATCTAAGATATGGATTAAAAAGATTTACAAAAGTGTATTTCGGCATATCAAAAGCAGCTGTAAAGTTTGCGCCAAAGTTTTCATAATCAACAAAAGATATGCTGTAAGATTTTAGATATCCTTCAAGTCGTCCAGCAACATTTCTGCTGAAGAGAAAAGGCTGCTCAAGTATGGCTGAAAGATCGACTTCGGTTTGAAGAGTTTCTTTAAACAAATCAGAATCGAACCTGATATTCGTGATATCATTTAGTCTGAATCGCGCTCTGATTGTAAACTTTCGTGCATCGCCGAGAAAATTTTTTCTGGTGTAACTTGCACCAACACCAACATTAAAAAATCCAAACTCATTATCAGCAAAAACTTCTGGCGATAATTCATTTAAACTACCTACTGTTCCTTTAATCAGCAGCTGAACTTTGTTACTTGATGTGTCTCTGATTTCTCCGGAAAGATTAATTGTGCTAAACAATCCCGTACGTGCAAGCCTGATTCTACTTTTTGCCAGCTCATCTTCTCTATAAACATCGCCAACATTTATATTGCTTAAATATGTTATCAGTTCATAACTTACCTCAGAACTTGATTCACCATCTCTCTCAATTTTGATGTCATCATAAGTATACCACCTGCCTCTATTGAAATAAGTCCTGATATCTGTCTTGGCATTTATCGTATCTATTTTAACAACTGTACTGTCATAACGTGCAAGTTTAAAACCATTATTTTTTAAATAAGAAATTATCGCATCATTTTTTTTCTGAACATTCTCTTGAACATAGCGTTCCCAGTTAGTATAATTAACATACTCTTCTATTGCGCTATTCATTTCTTCACTCAATTTATCAAGCCCAAAAAATTGAACATTCCCATAAGTGTGTGGTACGTTTTCATTAATCAAGTATGTGATTTCTGCCGCTTTGCCGATAGTATCCAGAACAAACGAATAATCAATTTCTGCTTTAAAGAAACCATTAACGGCGTAAAATGATTTAAGAGAAATCACATCCACTGAAATTGTTGAAGAGTCAAAATAATTAGCCGGAGATCCCAGGAAAGAAACCGTGTTGTACAAAAACCGCCAAAACCAGAAGGGATTTTCCTGACTTTGAATAACAGCTTTTAATTCCGCATCATTGAAAGTTTCATTTCCAACAAAACTTATAGATGATAATTCGTACCTGTCATCTTCCTGTGCAAAATGATTGGAGATAATCAGAAAAGTAACGATGATAATGTATAAGAAAATTTTCATTCAGAGTGGATTATTTTCTTATTTGAAGAATAAAAAGCTTATCAGGTAACACGTCTTTATGTTAATTTTAAATTATAGTGCTCTTTCGACTAATCTCAGGTTTGGATAATCTCTTCTAAAATAGCTGGTAAAGAAGTTTTTAATCATTGGATCATCAATATTTTGTGACAGGTCAAGTGAAACTCTTCCTTCCGAAATTACTTCAAGGTGTGCACTGTAAACCTTGAGCTTTTTCAAATCGATGACATGCGAGTACACATCTCCGCCTGCATTTCCTAAAAAATAACTTTTCGAATTGTAATAAATGAGTTCATTTTCATATTCAGAGAATTTTATTTTATTGACAAGACATTGCACGAATGAACCATTAAGTAAACCCGTCTGATACTTAATTTGAAATTCTCCTTCAACCCAGCTTATAAGATAAAATTTTATTCCCCACTCATTTTTTTCAGAAACCTCAAGTCCGGCAATGATTGATTTTACTGTATCAGTTTCAAAGTAACCTGCGCTTGTAAATGAAATGTTTTCACCTATGACTTCTTTAGCTGTTTTAAGTACCAGCTGTTCATTCTCAAACAGATTGTGAGGCGGCGGCTCATATGATTTTTTACATCCACCGATCAGCATAAGCAAAAAGGTTAAAATCAGACCAATTAAAATTTTATTTGATAACAACTTCAGTTCCTTCTTTTATTACTGAATAAATTTCATCTATATTCTCGTTGCTCATTGCGATAGAGCCGTTCGTCCAGTTATAAACAAATGGAAGATTTTTAAAAATATAATTCAATTCTCCTATACCATGTATCCCAATATCACCACCAAGGACGTTGTGAAATTTTGTGCATCCTTCATAATAATATTGAAATTTAATGTCATTAAATTCTTTTTGAGAAATCCAACCTTTCCGTAATGCGCTAGCACCATCTTCAAGATTTGGATAATTTATCTGGAAATATTTATGATATTTATGTGTTTTAAAAATCTTACAAATTCGATAGACGCCTACAGGAGTAGCTTTATCACCAGCCCTGGATTTTGACATTTGCGCTGACTTACCAAAACTGACTCTATAATTTTTTATCAGAACACTATCTTCATAAATACCCAACGTGTAGTTTTGTCTATCGATTACGATTTTAGGTCTAGTAATTTCAGTAAATCCCGTCTTAATAATCGCCTCAGCAAGCGGTACATCTCGAAGGTTAAGAATAACTCCGTAAACCAGCACACCAAAGAAGAATATCACAATGGCGAATGTTAAATAGATGACATTCCTGAGAACATCCCTATTTAAATATTCTGAGACCTTAATAGGACCAATTTGACTATTTTTTAGCTTATCAAAAAGCTTCAAGCTTATTTAAATCCTGATGTGAATCATTTAAATCTTATTTACTTGAATCAAAATTTACTTAAAAATCAACTAATTAATAATTGATATTGAGAATTGAAAGTGCAAATTCTAATGATGAAGGGTACCTACTTTACAAAATAAAAAACCCGGTCAAAATTGGCCGGGTAAAATAGT
>CAZLJI010000289.1:0-2192 GCA_964559565.1 uncultured Ignavibacteriaceae bacterium
CGCATCGAAAATTAATTGTTTCTCAATAGCCTCTACCTGTTCTGTGAGACCTCCCTTACCAAGTGCTGCGAGTGTTTTCTCTTCTTTAAAACCTTTTATGTGCATCGGTAGATCGTTCAAAGTGATCACTTCTCCTCTTGTTAAAACCACGGCACGTTCAATTATGTTTTCCAATTCGCGGACGTTTCCCGGAAAATTATATTTCATCAGCACATCTGCTGCTTCTTTTGAAATATCAAGCTTATCTCTTTTATTTTCTTTACAATATTTATCAATGAAGCTTTCAATCATTGGTAGGATGTCTTCTTTTCTTTCTCTCAGCGGAGGAATATTAATTGAAACAACATTCAGTCGGTAAAAAAGATCTTCTCTGAAAGTACCATCTTTAATTTTTTCTTCGAGATTCTTATTTGTAGCCGCGATTATTCTTACATCAATTTCAATTTTTTCTGTACCGCCGACTCTTTCAAACTGATGTTCCTGCAAGACCCGTAAAAGTTTAACCTGAATTGATTGTGGAATATCACCTACTTCATCAAGGAAGATTGTTCCGCCATGTGCAATTTCAAATCGTCCTTTCTTCATTTTATCTGCACCGGTAAATGCTCCCTTCTCATGTCCAAACAATTCACTTTCGAGTAGAGTTTCCGTCAATGCGGGAACATTTACAGCAATATATGCTGCATCCTTTCTTGGACTAATATAATGAATAGCTTTGGCCAGCACTTCTTTCCCTGTTCCGTTTTCACCAGTGATTAGCACGTTTGCTTTGCTGTCAGCCACACGCGCAGCTACATTTATAACCTCTTCCATCTTTTGAGATTGAGATACAATTGAAGTGATTTTATACTTCTCCTGAAGCTGGTTTTTTAATAACTGATTTTCGGATTTCAGATTTTTATGCTCGATGATTCTCTCAATCATCAAATCGAGTTCATCAAGGTCGACCGGTTTTGAAATGTAATCGAATGCACCGAGTCGCATTGCTTTAACTGCGTTCTCAACCGTTCCGTATGCAGTTACGATCACAAAGCTAATTTCAGGATTTATTTTCTTTACCTGTTCAAGAACTTCAATACCGTTTAAGTCAGGCATTTTAAAGTCAGAAAGAATAATATCCACAGGATTGTTTTTGGTAATATCAATTCCTTCTTCCCCCGATGAAGCCGAAAAGATTTTATAACTTTTTTTCTCCAGATATCCTGTAAGAACATCTCTTTGAGCAGCTTCATCATCTATTACTAAAATGTTATAGTCTTTCATTTTTGCGGTATGGTTATTTTAAATTTTGTGAATTTGTTTACTTCGCTGAAAACTTCGATTGTACCATTGTGTTCGGCGATAATTTTTTGAACAATGCTTAAGCCTAGTCCCGTTCCTTCGGGTTTTGATGTATAATAAAGATCGAAAATCTTATTCTTAATATTTTCAGGTATACCTTTGCCGTTATCCGCAATTTCAATAATTAGATTTAACCCTCTTCTAAAATAATTGATTTCAACTTTTCCCTTTTTCTCAACAGCATCAATTGCATTCTGCACAAGGTTCATCAATGATTGTTTGATTAGCTCAGGATCAATTATCATATCAAAAGACTGATCAGATAAAATAATCAGTTCAACTCCTTTAAGTTTTGCCTGATCTGAAAACAACCTGTATATATCATCAAAGAATAATTTTGAGTTTATTTTTTTTATCTGCAGTGCGAGCGGCTTCGCGTAACTCAGAAACTGTGTGATGATTTTGTTAATCCTTGTGACTTCGCTTCTCAAAAGACTTGTGATACTGTGATATTCTTCTTTTTCGTTTTCAACTTTAAATTCTTTGTCAAGCCGTTGTGCAATCATCCCGATTGCGTTGATTGGATTCCTGATTTCGTGTGCAACTCCTGATGCAAGTTCGCCCATTGCTGAAAGCTTCTCTCTACGCTTAGATTCTTCTTCAAGGCGACGTGATTCGGTTAAATCGTTAATAACAATAATATAATTCTCTTTGCCATCCTCATCTCTATTCCTGGTGAAATTCAGAAGCAGGTATTTTCGTTCATCACCAATTGTTGTGTCGATTGCGACATCTGCACACTGTTCATCACTGTTTTTGCAATATTCTAATAACGATCTGGTAATGTCGCCAGATAATTCTGAAAGATTTTTCTGAATGATTTCTTCTTCTTTCTTTTTGAATAGAGTTCC
>CAZLJI010000289.1:2202-4016 GCA_964559565.1 uncultured Ignavibacteriaceae bacterium
AAAAAGTGTAATTCGAATTTGTTCATCTACTACAACTACCGCTTCACCCATATTCTCAAGCACAGTTGACGTAAATGTTTTGAACTTTTTAAATTCGTTTGAAACAGTCTTAAGATTTTGAGTAGTGAATATTATGCTGAGAATAATTACACCTATTGCAGCGAGAACCAGGGAAATAATAATCAATCTTCTCCCCATTCTGGCTTCAACAGCACGAACCTCATCGAGAGGCAAACCGATTCTGAAAATGCCAATTACTACACTATTATAATTAAGCCTCTTTACAGCTTCAAAAATTTCCTGGTTTCTATATATGTGAGATCTGGAATAGATTCTGTCAGAATTAATAGCTGATATCAAAAATGGATCAGATACTATCGAGCTTATTGTATCAACAGATGAACCGGCGGCGAGAATTCCCAGTGAATCCTGCAACACAATGTATTCAATTCCCGGGTTTTCTGAAATGTCTCTTATTATTTTCCCAAGCCCAATTCGCTTTCTGAACTCTAAAAATTCTTCTGCATTAAGATTGATAACTATTGCTCCTTTGTTATTTGAGCGAGAAACAGCTACTGCAAACCTCTGTTCATCTGTAAACTCAGCTTGTTTTAAACCAATTACAAATTCATTCAATCCATATTTTAATATTGGCTCTAATTCTTCATATCTATTAATATTTTCCTCACCATGCAAATGGTCCTTTTCAGGAATTCTGTTTGAGAGAACTCTCGTTCCATCTTTGTTGAAAATATTTATTCTGAAGAGAGAATTCTCTTTTCCGATCTCAATAAGTTTTTTCTGATTTAAAAGATTTAAACTGTCCAGCTTTCTGATGAGACGGGCATTGTTGAATAATCTTTCCGCAATTAGAAATTCAATCTCTTCACTTGAATTGAGTGCATTAATACTGCTTTGATTTACAGTTTCAATTAATGATACGGATTGCTCTTTAAGCAGGTGAAGAATTTCATCCTTACTTTGCTGAAGTTCTATAAATGCAGACACAATCATCAGCGCACCGACAATAAGCGCAACAGCTATTATAATCTTCGGTTGCAATTTGTTCAGGAAATTCATATCCAAAAGTAACCAGATTTAAAGCAAGATTGAATTTATTTCTAAAGGTAGAGGCTGAGGCAAAGGCAAAACCTTCAATGTCATAGTAAACTCGTTTGAAATTTTATTCAGGCTTCGTCCACATAGTCGAAGCAGTTCGTCCTTAAAGTCGAAACCCAAATATCAGCTAATCAAAAAACTTAATAAGAGAACGAAATCAAATCTTTTTTAAGTGGCACAAGCGTTGAATAAATCAATCAAAAGTAATTTAATAATCAACAATCAAATAAAAGGAGTAATAAAATGAAGATCACAAAAAATCTCTCCCTTATACTTACACTTATTGCAAGTGTAATTTTCTTTTCTGCTGCAGTCTTTGCACAGGAAGATCCTGTAAAGAACAAAGAAGAAAACCAGGTGAAGACACAAACTCAGTCACAGGATCAGAACCAGGTTAAAAACCAGGAACAAATTAAATCACAAGGCGATCCACAAACACAACTTAAAAGCCAAAACCAGAATCAACTCAAGGAACAAAACAAAAATCAGGTAAAGACACAATCAAAAGAACAAAATAAAGTTCACGGAAGTGGTTTTGTTGATAATGATGGTGATGGTTTTAATGACAATGCACCAGATACTGATGGCGATGGAATTCCAAACGGAAGAGATGAAGATTATACTGGCGCTCAGAACAGAAAAGGAACGGATGGTCATAAAGGATTTGTTGATCTTGATGGTGACGGGATAAATGA
>CAZLJI010000290.1:0-3988 GCA_964559565.1 uncultured Ignavibacteriaceae bacterium
TACATTCAACTTATTTGGAAAAATTTCATTCTTTGGCATTAATACTAAAGTAGCTGCGTTAGACCAAAAAACAAATTAAAGTTATTGTAGATTGCATTGCTTGTGCCGCGTCTGTCGAATAAAACTAAATCATCGGGCTCAACCACTCCTGTTGGAAAATTAAAGATCTGCGGGAAATCAGCTCTTTCCGCATGGCTGTATTCAAATCCTACTCCAATCATTGTGTCATCAATATTTGTCGATGCACCTAGTGTAAAATGAAATATATTAAAATCTGTATAACCAATAAACAAACCTTCAATGTCCTCAATATTTGCATTGCTAAAATCTGTTCTGATCGCTGCATACCCGGTAAAATTATCATTCATTTTATGTTCAACAGCAATGCCTGCATTTAAAATACTTTTCATCGAATCATACACTTTTAAAAGTTCCGCACTATCTCTAGGTCTTACAATAGCGGGATTATTCAAAATGAAGTTACCGCTTTCAGGCTGCATTACAGCATAAGTGGATATTGGTGCAAACCATTCAACTGCGAAATGGATTAATGTTTCACTCGAAAATTTATATTCCAAACCTGCCGCAATTGAGAAAGGAGTTTTATAGTGTACAGGCAATCCTTCCTGCCTGTCTGATGCAAGTATATCAACTGGGGCACCAGTCGTGGAATCAATTATAACGTTATTGGAAGTCAGACTCGCATGGTCAGTCCCACCGCTTGCAAGTTTTAGTGCTATACTTGGTGTTGTGATTGTCGCTCCTAATTTGAGGTCATCCCATTCTGCTGATATTCCAAATTTACCTGAAAATCTAACCGCCCAATAATCAATATCAACAAAAATATCAGAAGTAGCTGAGCGTTGATTTGTAGTATCATAAGCTGTATAAGATTCATATCGTTGTTTTGTTTGATCACGATAAGCACCTAATAAAGTGAAACCAATTCCAACATTGTCAGCGATCTTTTTGGAATAACCAAATCCTACGCTTACTTCAGAAAGTAATACATCAAGCTTCCCCTGGTTAATAAGATATTCATCGCCTTCAAAATTGTTCACAGGTCCGGGTTGTATTCTTGTTGGAATCACATCAGAATATCCTTCATATCTTTCAGATACTCTAACATAGGAATAGCCGTTTGCATAAATCATATAACTGAAGCGATTGAGGGAATCACCTATAAACGGGAGAGGACCGGCTAAAGAAGCAGGGTATAATGAAACTCTTGTATATCTTGAATCAATGCCGGGTCCGCCGCCATTAATAAATGAGAAATCCTTTATACCATACATATTAAAATTGACACTCATACTTTTTTTACTCAAAAAACTTAGTGCCCCCGGGTTATAATAAGTAGCACTGTAATCCCGAACTCCGCCGACAGCTATTCCACCCAGCAACGAAGCTTTCCCTCCGACAGCCTGATCCCAGAAATGTCTGTCTTGTGCTAGAGCAATTAAGTTTACTACGAATACTAATGCTATGATCTTTTTCATGATGTTAAAAATTAATTAGAGATTTAATTAAAAACTATTTACCAATTCGAACGAATATACCACCCGTAACATCTGCCTGCAAAAAGGACGTCCAGGATCCTACAACTACGCCGCAACCTCCACTTCCGCACCACATTCCACCTCCAGAAAAATTGAGAGGAAGTAATAACCTTGCTTGCAATCTCATTCCAACGTTATCAGAGAGATAAAATTTTCCACCTCCACCAAATGCGATTGAGAACAGCCATTCATCAGAATACTCACCATTTGTCGGACTGAATAATGTCGTACCTAAACTAAAAGACATAAATGGAAATACTTTTTGCACACTGACTTGACGAAAATCGTAAATGACGCCAAATTGAAAATAATGGATTCCAATATCGAATAATGGTTCTGTGATACCATTCTCCCGTTTGAAATCCATGGTAGTTTGCTGGCCGATCCATATTAGCTCCGCCTGAACATTTCTTTCAGCTTCAAATGAAATCGCTGCACCATAATTCGGATTGCTTTGTACAATGACTTCACCTTGCGATACAGTGACATCGCTTGAAATCTCATAGCCGCCGAAACCAAATATTTCTACCTGGGCAAAAGCGTCTGAGGAAAATATTAATAATGCGAGTATTGAAAAAAAGGAGAGCCCCAGGTATTTGGTGAAAACTGAATTCAGATTAACCTCACTTATAAAGAATGTTAAAAAACGTAATTAGTCAGTTAAAACTAATTTTATTATCAATTTGCATAAATAGGTACTTAGTCCTAGTTGTAAATAAAACTAATTTTAACCGGTGGTAAAATACATTAAAAACCTAATCATAGTAAGAAAGCTCGTACAAGAATTTACCAGGAAAAATCTAATCGGGATAGAATATCAATTGAAGTATAGAACTGCGCAGGTTAAACAAGGTGATATTATAGTATTATATTTGCTTCAAGAAAATTTTAGTAATACTCATAACTTGAAAAGAAAGGTTAATAACCACAATGCAAAATCTTCTAAAAATATTTCCAAGGTTACTAATAACTGTAATTATTTTTTCTTGTAGTCCATCAACAGAACTGACAGATATTTATTCAGATGAAGCTTTTGCAGGTAAAGAGATTAAAAAAATACTTGTTCTTGGTATGACAACAGATGAATGGAAAAAGAAAGTATATGAAAATGAATTCCGTGATCAATTGCTGACTCATGATGTGGAAGTTCTTATGGCCTGGCATGAACTTCCAAAAGGTGAACAGCTAAACAAAGAAACATTTGAAAAATATTTTAAGGATAAAAATGTTGATGCGGTTCTGGTTGCTATAGAAGGTGGTGAAAGCACAGATAAGACTCTTTATACTGCTGGTTCCGGGAATGTCTATGTAGGCGTAGGCTTCTATGGATTTTACGCTTCCACTGCATCGTACTATTTTAACTCGGACTATTTAGCAGAAGAAAAAGTGGTGCATATGAGGACAAATCTTTATGAAACAACAGATGCAAAATTGATCTGGAGTGCAAAGTCTCAATCCTTTGAGCCAAAGAACACAGGTGATGTTATTAAAGCAGTAAGCAAAAATGTTGTTGGTGAACTTGCTCGCCAGAGTTTTATTAAATAGCTGTCACTGTTTCAGTTAGTTGAAATTATTCAGGTGTATCAATGATGAAAAAGATAATAAAATTAATTTCTGATCACTCACAAATTACATTAATAGTAAGCATACTGTTAATGATAATTTTTGCACCATACTATTGGAAAGCTCCCTTCGCTAATTTCTTTAATTTTTTATTTCTGGCGTTTATAATACTCTCGGCCATCCTAACGATGAAAAAAAGTAGCATTGAATTAAAAAAGTTAAGTAAAGCAGGTTATTTTGTTATTGCATTAAGCTTAATATCGGCAATAACCGATAACTCAAATATGGAACTTGTAACAAGGATCTTATTTGTTCTGTTTTTTATCCTTGTAACCATTAATCTATTGATCGGAATAGTTAAGAGCAAAGAAGTAGATACAGAGGTCATATTCAGTGCAGTAGCGGTTTACGTACTGTTCGGTTTTTGCGGTGCCGTTATCGCAGCAGTTATTGTAGCTTTTGAACCAGAGGCATTTTCTTTAGCAAGCAATTATGCAAGTCAGTTTCATCAATTATTATATTTCAGCTACGTTACAATTACAACAACGGGCTATGGTGATGTTCTACCGTTGAAACCAATCGCAAGAACGCATGCAATTTTTCTCGCATTGTTTGGACAACTATACCTTACTGTAATTATCGGTATTCTGATTGGAAAATATTTATCTGGTGGTAATAAATCATAACAGTCACCATATCAAACACTTATAACTGATTTTTCCTCAAAATTTTTCCCTTAAAAATTCTTATTTTCACCTGTGTTGTATTTAGCCTTAACATAATTAAATAAGTCTTAGACAGAGTGATGTTCAAATCGAGATTAACAATTTTAGTAATTTTAATTGTGGTAATTGGAAACCTGTCCG
>CAZLJI010000291.1:0-3975 GCA_964559565.1 uncultured Ignavibacteriaceae bacterium
TAACTATAGTCAGTCGCTAAAGTAAAATTAGTTACAGAAACATTATTGGTGGTAAATCTTGTTTCTGCATCTTTACCGAGACGACCGATAAGCATAATTTTGTTTAATGAAAAAGCCATTTAATACCCTCCAGCTTAATTTTTTGTTTGAAATTTCTCAAAAAATAACCAAATAAAATTAAAGAAAAAACTAGTTATTGATGTTGATGTGAAAAAACTAACCATGAATAACTCCTATCTATCCTAGCATTCCTTGATCTGGATTAGTTATCAGTTAAAATGAGCTAAATACCAAACAATTCCTTGTCTCGATTTAAAATAGACTATCAAATAGCTACAGTAAAAAATTCACAATTTATGTGAAATAATTACTGAAAATCTAATTTCAGAATTCTTTCAGGTAAAATATTACCGATGACGAGGTGGCATATAAGGTGGAATACACCGATAAATAATTTTCAATCAAAAGTTTAAAAAAAATTATTAAAAAATGAATACTGGACAAACAATGATGACTATGGGTGCAATGATATTGCTTTCAGCCATAGTATTAAGAGTAAACACGAGCAACCTCAATAATGAAGCTGTTAGAGATCAGGCTCAATATGGTGTCTTAGCAACTTCAATAGCCACTTCAGTAATAGAAGATGCACAAAGTAAATCATTTGATCAAAATACTGATACTAACTCCGTCACACTACTTACTCAATTATCATCTGTATTAGGTCCTGAAGGTGGAGAAACAGAAGAATCTTTTAATGATTTTGATGATTATCATGGATTTACTAAAAGAGATAGTACAATGCCTTCTGCAATATTTGATATTGTCTGCGAGGTCGTTTACGTAACTCCAAATAATATTGAAGGATTTTCAAATAATCGAACCTGGCATAAAAAAATTAATGTGACCATCTCTAGTCCTTTTTCACCAGATACTTTTAGGACATCATCAATTTTTAGTTACTGGTATTTTAGATAGGAGCATAAAATGGGAACAAATGTAATTCTGGACATTATCGGATCTATAATTATTGGAGGCATACTGATGCTTTCAATTTTTAGAGTGAACAATTCATCAACGGAAGATCTTTATAGAGGATCTGGAAATCTAGTAGCTCAAACAAATTTAGCAACGGTCGTACAAATTCTGGAAACTGATTTTAGAAGAATTGGGTATTGTGCAGATTGGAAGCAAATTCCAATCCCGACAGAAGCAATTCTAAATGCTGATTCAGCAGGCATCCGGTATTTAACAGATGTGGATAAAGACGGTGCTATAGATACAATGTATTATTACTTCGATCATGCAACCGATATCCCGGGTACACCCAATCCACGTGACAGATTTTTATATAGGGTTGTGAACAATGAAACTCCTGTCGGAGTAAATCTTGGTGTAACCCAATTTAAGATGGAATATTATAATGCTCTAGGTACAAAATTAAACTTCCCGATTGTTGATCCGAGAGAAATTTATACAATGCAAATTGATATCACAGTAGAAGATGTTGCTGCCTATGATGAAAAATACCAGACAATCTTCTGGAGACAAATTAGAATGGCAGCCAGAAATCTTTTTAATCGTTAAGGAGGTAAAACAGAATGGGTAAATTATCACTTTATTTGGTTCTTGGTTTTAGTATACTCTATATGATAATGGGAAGCAATTCTAGTAAAATGACAACCCGAACTGTGGAGAATATGGTTGATTATAATGCCAAAACCAAAGCCCACAATATTGCAGTAAGTGCTACGAACCTTGCGTGCAATGAAATATTTTTAAACAGTTCATGGGATGATGGTTATTCTAACATTGATTTTGAAAGCGGCGATTTTGATGTTGATGTTCAAATATTAGATCCGTGGAGAAACATCAGAAAATTGACTACAGTCGGGAACTATGGTGGAATTTCTAAAACCATTGAAGTTATATTTCAGCCCAGCAGTTTTGCAAAATTTGCTTATCTATCGATAAATGATCCTACCAATCTTTATTGGTCCAACAAAGATACTATTTGGGGTCCTTTTCACTCGCAAGGAAATATTAATGCTTACAGACATCCAGTATTTCAAGGTAAAGCCACAACAAATGGAACTGTTAAATATTATCAGTCTGAAGCGCTGGATGCACCAAAGTTCTTTGGTGGCTTTGAATCTGGTGTAAGTTTAACTTTTCCTGCGAGTGGATTGGATAACATACATTCATTGGCAAATGATGATGGCCATGTTTTTTCTGGTAAAGATACTGTTTATGTAACATTTGTAGGCGACAGTATAAAGTATCGATTTAAATATAATGATCCTGAAACAACTGACTTAGCTACTTCATTTGCCCCAAATGGGATTATTTATGCTGATAATTCTATTCTCCGGCTTAAGGGAGTTGTTAAAGGGCAGTATACGGTTGCCTGCAATGGAACGGCACCAAAAGGTAACATTTATTTGGATGACAATATCGTTTATAATTCAGATCCAAGAGTCAATCCCAATTCGCAAGATATGCTTGGAATTGTATCAAAAAATAATGTATTGATTACAAATAATGTAGCTAACCAATCTAGCATAGATATTCATGCATCGATATATTGCGAAAAAGGTGGTTTCGGCGCCGGTTGGCCATCATTCACAAAACCCAATGGAAATATCAATCTATTAGGCGGAATACAAAATTATAGTAGGGTTCAAATTGGAGTAATTCAAGGAAGTGAAATATGGGGTTTTAATAGAAGATATCGTTATGATGATAGATTGATGGTAGCTTCACCTCCCGGATATCCAGGGACCGGCCAGCTTGAAATAGTATCATGGTTTGAATAGCTGATTTTTGAATTGATAATGAATCTATAATTGAAAAGTTTAATTGTAATTATTCATTCTGGCACGAATAATGAAAAATAACGACAAAATTATCAAACAGGCATAATAATTTTCTAGAGGAGAGTAAATGGAATTATTTGAAAGACAAATAAATAAGTATGCTATCGTTATAAATGTAAACTTAGTACGAGCTACTTTAAATGAAGCGGCTGAATTCAGAGAATATCTGAATGAAGCTATCCTTGGAACTGACATAGATATAATTGTAAACCTTAGCGATTGCCAGCATCTGGATTCAACTTTTCTTGGTGTTCTGGTAAGCGGCTATAAAAAACTAAAGAGCAAAAATCGAAGTTTGGTTATAATTGAACCAACGGATCAATCGAGGGTTTTTCTCACACTCAATTCCATCGGAAAGATATTCCCTCTTTATGAAAGCGTAAACTCTGCACTAGCTGATATCGAAAACAAGAAAATGCTGGAAAACATTGTTGAAAATATTGAAGAAGAATCTGTTGGAACTGAAGTCGGGGCTATAACAGAAGTCACTCCATTTGAACAAACTGAAGAAGTTACATCTAATGCTCCATTATTGGTTCAAGAAGAACTTAAGGCAATTGAATTAAATGATTCGGTAAATAATATCGCTGAATCTTATCCTAATGAAACTCTTGAAAATGAATTTGAGAAGGAAGCTGAGAGAATAGAGAATCTTACAATTGATAATGAAATTCCAGCTGAACAAATTAATTTTGAATCTTTTAATAATGCTGAAGAAGTATATCACGAAGAAATTTCTGCTTATCAAGAACCTAAACCTTTATATTCAGAGATAAATTTCAGAAAGGGATCCGTTGACTGGGCGTTCGGATTTAACTAAATAAAACTCGGTTTCATTCAAAAAATTAGTTCTTGTTTTTTTGTTCGATCGGTGAGGGGAATATATACAAGGGTTAAGCTTTTATTGGCTTAACCTTCTTTATTTTTTGGATTCTATAGTAACGATCCACGCATCCTTAAATTCTTCGTACTTCCGTAAATCATTTCTGAATGATTCCGCCGCACCTTTTTCCTGGAAAGGCGGATGAATCCAAACTACATAAAGATTTTTCTTTTCGTTGAATTCAACTTTTATATCCTTATTCAATATTATCCTACT
>CAZLJI010000292.1:0-3959 GCA_964559565.1 uncultured Ignavibacteriaceae bacterium
AGCACCGGCATTTTTTATTAACTCTTTCAATGATTACTTCGGGGATTATTCTTCTTTCATTTGCAGCAGCAGTGATAGAAATTTATATCGTATTGGTTTGATGGATGAATCCAGAAGTAAAAACAGGATAAGCTATAAAGTTGTTTACTCAAAGCTTAACAACCTTGAAAAAGTTACAATTCCTATCGGCAGCAAGAAAGATGACTCGCCGATGATCTTCATAATTTTTGGTTTGCTATTGGCTATCTTTATGGGTGTACTGGTAAATTCAGGCAGGAAATTTCGTGATGATGCATCGAGAGCTTTACTTCGACCATATAACTTTTTTTCTGACGTACGGGATCAGAGAATAATTTCTGCTTCCCATACTACCTTGCTTGGATTGATCATAGCTGCTGTGGTTGCGTTAATCATCAGTAACATTTTGTTCCATTTAAAAACCAGTTTGTTTTTTGAACATCTACTGCTTGCCTTTGCCAGTCCCAAGCTCATGGCTACAGCAAACTACCTCGCATGGAACCCGTTGATGTCACTGTTGTGGATTACCGCATTTAATATTGTGCTTTTTGTAATTGTTGCTCTGGTTATTAAAATCGCGTCGTTATTTGTGAAAACCAGAGTCTATATAATCAGCGTTTACTTTACTTTTATATGGGCATTACTTCCTGTTGTGCTGCTTATTCCTGTTGGAATTATTTTGTACAGGGTGATGCTTGCGGGATCTATAAATCTATATATTTATCTGGGACTTGTCATTGTTCAGTTATGGGTTTTTTATAGACTTTTAAAAGGAATTCATGTATTATTTGATTCAAAACCGAGCACAGTTTATTTCTACAGTATCATATTTATTCTTGCGTTGATTGGTTCAGTTTTATTTTATTTTGAACTAAAGCATTCAACTGTTCAATATCTGCTTTTTGCATTCAAGCAGTTTAATATTTAGTAGAGAAGAAGATTGTATTTATCGAAACTTGAAATAATTGGTTTTAAATCTTTCGCTCAAAAAACTCCGATAAATTTTCATCAGGGTGTCACCTCAATCGTTGGCCCGAATGGCTGCGGTAAAACCAATATTGTAGATGCAATCAGATGGTGTCTTGGTGAGCAGCGCACAAGTACTTTGCGAAGTGATAAAATGGAGAATGTTATCTTTAACGGAACCTCCACACGCAAGCCGATGGGTATGGCTGAAGTTTCCTTAACAATTGAAAACACCAAAGGCATCCTTCCAATTGAATATACCGACGTTACAATCACCAGAAGAATTTTCCGTTCTGGTGAAAGCGAATATCTTCTTAACAAAAACATTTGCCGATTAAAAGATATAACCAATCTTTTTATGGATACTGGAATCGGCGCCAATGCCTATTCCGTTATTGAACTCAAGATGGTTGAAACGATATTGAGCAGCAAGGCAGAAGAACGCCGGACAATGTTTGAGGAAGCGGCTGGTGTAAACAAATACAAATTAAGAAGAAGACTCGCACTGCGAAAGCTTGAAGAAGTGATGAGTGATTTAACAAGAGTGAACGATATTGTTACTGAAGTTGCAAAAAATGTTTCAAGCCTTGAAAGACAGGCAAAGAAAGCTGACAGGTACAATCAATTATCCTCCAGACTGAAGGAAATCGAACTTGAACTCGCGGAAAGAGAATATTCCTTGTTCCTTGATAAGACGGAAGAGATTATCCTAAATAAAGTAGAAAATAATAAGAGGAAAAAGCATTACGAAGATGAAATGGCTTCTCTCCTTGAAAAAGTTGGCGAAATAAAAAAGAAGATTGGAAGTTATGAAAGTGAGCTGAGAGCGAAACGGATTGAAGTAAGTAAGCTTACGGAAAATATTTATTCACTCAGGAGTGATATTTCTGTTTCCAGAGAAAGACAGAAATCAGTAAGCTCTAATATCACCAAGTACGAAAATGAAATTACAGAACTTAACAATCGACTTGATTCAACGAGGAAAATTATTGAGCAAGCTCTTCTTACTACCTCAAACATCACCAATGAAATTGATAAAAATAGGGAACTCAAAGATGAGTTAAAGGTAAAAATTGAGAAAGCTACATTGCTTCTGGATGGAAAAAGATCCGAAGTTAAAAAACAATCAGAATTTATTGTTGCAAGTTTAAAGCAAGTAAGCGACAAAGAGAACGAACTTCTAAACATTTCGAGATCAGTTGAAGAACGGAATAACCAGATCAGCAAATTAAACTCGCGCATATTGAACCTGACAAGCGATGTTGCAAAGACAGTTGGTTTTATTGAAAGTCTGAAGGAAGAGAAAGAGCAAGTCTCATCAAAGCTGAATGAAGCAGAAGATAATTATGCAAGAAAAGTTGAAGAGAAGGAAAAGCTTGAACAAGAATTGAATGAGTTTAAATCGAAAGAAATTGAGCTCAATAGCATTTTAAATAGTTTTAGTGATAAAATTTCTTTCATTCAAAATCTTGTTGATAATCTCGAAGGAGTATCGCTGGGCACCAAATCACTTCTCGAGTTAACGAGTTGGGCAAATGGTAAGGTTATTCTTCTTGCAAACGCAGGTAATTCATCAGATAACCTTCGTCCCGCTGTTGAAGCTGCGTTGAGAAATAATGTTAATGATATTCTTATATCCTCTGTTGAAGAGTTGAAGAAAGGAATTGAATATCTCAAGAATAATAATTTAGGCAGAGCATCTTTCTATTTGAACCCAAATGGCGATTATAGTACCGGGCTAATTGGAAAGCTTCAGAAATATTTTTTATCCAGGCAAAGAAAGAAAATTGAGGCTCACAGTTCATTTAAATCCTGGGCTTCTTCTGCTGTGGAAGTAGAGGGTAACTGGAAAAAATTCTTTGATAAGTTATTAAGCAGCACTGCAATTATAAACGATCTGGATTCGGCAATTTCTCTTTCACAAAAATATTCCGATTTTAGATTTGTTACTTTGGATGGTGATCTTGCTGAAGGAACAGGCTTAATTGAAAGCGGTTCGCTCGTTGCGGATGAATCATTATTTGGAAAAAGGCAGCTTCTGCTGGAGATAAAAAAAGAAATTCCACTGAAGCAGAACGAGCTTAGTGAGCTTTCTAAAAAGATATCAGAATATGAAACAACAATAAGTAAAATTGATCTCAAAGTTCTATCCGACCAGGGAAGAATGCTCGTAAATGATCTTGCAAATATTGATAAGCAAATATCACAGTTTGAATTCGAGAGGAAAAAAGCTAACGATGAGATTGAAAAGACACATCATTTAATCAAAGATATTGCTGCAGAATCAAATAAGCTGGATAATGATAAAAATATAATAAGCGAACAGTTAACGGATCTCCAAAATCAAAAATCCATTATCGAATCGCAATTACAGACTCTTGAAGATGAAAATAAAAATGCAGAGATTCATTTTAATGAGCTAATAGCAGAAGAAAATGAAATCAAGATTGGACTGGAGAGAAAACTCGGGGAGGCTCGTAACCTTCAGAATACAATTAAACAATCAGAAGAAAACATACACAATATAAATACCTCCATCGTTTCAAGGAAAAATGATATTGAGTTTGCGAAGAAAGAAATTTCTGAAATTGATAATCAGATAACGAAACACGATTCTGAAGTTGGCAAACTTGAGAATTCAAAAAAGTTTTCTATTGAAGAAGTTGAGAAGGTTGAGAAAGATTATGAGGAATTGAAAGCAGAGAGCACTTCAATAGAAGCAGCTATAAATGAAATAAGAACAGAAAAGGATAACATACTTGACGCTAACAGAGATCTTGAAATAAAGCTCAGCGAATTTGAAATCAAAAAGAATAATCTGATTGAGCATATTAACGAAGAATATTCTCTAAAGATTGAACGAAAGAAATTTGATGATAATGACACTTTCGATTTTGAAACCAATAAAGCAGAAGTTCACGATCTGAGGCAGAAGATTCGGAATCTTGGTCCGATCAACTTACTTGCGTACTCTG
>CAZLJI010000293.1:0-3949 GCA_964559565.1 uncultured Ignavibacteriaceae bacterium
ATCAATCTCCACTTTGTTAAGTCTTCATCATACGTCGGAACAGGAGGAGTTCCTTTTTCACCGCCACCGTGCTGAACAAACAGTTTGTAATCTTCTCTTATTAGATCAACTCCGCGGAGAAGTCTGTTTAAAATATCATCACCAAGATAAGCACCGTATTGTGTTCTGATAAACTCAAGCTGTTTTTCTAAATCGAATGGATTTGCAGAAATCGGTTTTCGTAAAAGTTTGAATAGAGGAAGTCCACCCAAACGTGTTGGAATTTCATTATCAAAAAAGATTTCAGTTTCTTCAATAAGCTGTTTGTAGTTTGTTTTGATGGAAAGATTATCATCTGCATAAAGCTCACGAAGGTTTGCTGCCGCAGGGTTGCTGTTCTCCATATGAAGAAGAATTATCTCTTCGAGAATTATTTCTTTGTTTGGTTTATCTGAAGTGCTTCGTCTTAAATATTCTTCAGCTGTCAAAACATTATTATAAACTGATAGGGGAGGGAATTCTTCTATGAATGTGAGAAGAGTTTTGTCAAGCCCTACATCACTTATCTCATTTTTTAGGTGATTGATTGCTTTGCTGAATACTCCAGGATTATCACTTTCTTCATATTTTCTTATTAACAGATGAAAAATTTCGTGAAGCATGCCAAGAGCATTTATTTGTCCCGCAGTTACAAACTGATCTGGAATTCCTTCTTCTCGTCGAACTGAATTTATTTTTTCAGAAAGAATACGAGCCTGCTGATAATCTGCAAGAATAACCTTACCGGTAATTGAGAAAAGTGATTGCTCAATCTGGTATTTTTCTCTAGCTGCTCTTGATACGTGAAAATCAAATTTTATCATATAATTATAACTTGAAATCTTGTGTTGAATATCTGGAATAGTCGGAGATTTGTGTGCAAATATACTAAAATGAACAGGAAATGTAAGTCAGATATCTTTGAGGGATGTTAAATTTTATGTAACGCCGTACTCCCACCAACCCACGTTTTGTTTTTGTTAAAGTCAACTCCCATCATCTTTCCTTTGCTTTGCCTTACAAGGTTGTTGACAAGAATTGGCTCCTTGTCATAGAAGTACATCATTCTTATTTCAACTTTGGCATATTCATCTGGAGTCTCAATCAATGGCGCGTACTCAACTTTTTCCTGAAGAATATAGTTTTCGGGATCTTTTATTTCATCCAGCATTTGCTTTGTTACATCAATCTTAACTCCGAGTCCGGCAAAAGAGAAGAGAGGTTTTAAAACATAATTTTCAAGATCAGCAGGGTAGGAAGAAAGATCACGCAGGTAAAAACATTTAGGTACGAATTCACCTTTAAGTACTGGCAGGGAGTATTTACTAATCTTGTAAAACCAGTTTGGGTGAGGAACCCAGGTAACGTTCAGTTCTTCCTGCAAATCAAAATTGAAATTCTTATCGGTACTGCTCAGTTCATCAAAAATTACGCGGTTGTAAATTCTTTCAATCGGGATTTCAATTCCGTTCTTTTTATAAAAAAGAACTTTACCGTGTTTTATAACATCAGAGATACAGATTTCTCTTACTCCAAGCAGTTTTTCAGTTGCTGCAAAATCAATGCGGGTTTTTTGTTTTTCGGGTTCAATTTCTAACAAAATTACATTAGCAGGATCGGCATCACCAACAATTACTTCCCGAAGCAATTCAACATATTTTTCTGGTGTGATTTCATTAAAATATGTTGTGAAATCTTCCGGAATATCAAAATGATTCCTGATTTTTCTTTCAAAGAAATATTGATATCCATAAAGAGTGGGGAAGCCCTGCAACTCAATCAGTTTAGGCACAAACTGGCCTGATTTTTTATCCCGACATATACCAAAATCAAAAACAAAAAACTCAGGATGATCTGTTTCTCCGGGAATGCTGAGATGTGATGGGACAGCATCTTTCATCTTCAATTTAAATTCAGCACTTGTTACCTGTTTACAAAGTTCATCGCAAGCTTTCAGCAATTTATTTTTCGGATCTTCGCTTAAAAACAGAGGTGTCTCAGAAATACGGAAATCAACAGGATACTTTAATGATGTATTAATATCTTTCAGAAAAGCATCATACTTTTCCTGTGTGAATTCTGTGTTAAATTTTTTACGTAGTTCTGGAATCATTTATTACTCATCACAGTAATCAACTCGTCAATCGCACAATTGAGGAAAGATGGAATAACTGTCTTCCTTGTTTTTTTTATCGTGTCAGGTCGTTCAAGAACTTTTATCATTTCGAAGTATCTATCCTCTCCGTACTTTTCAACAACTTGTTTCTTTCTTTCATCCTGTTTGAAATGGTAAAGCATACTATCAGGATCAGCTTCGGGATGGAACTGAGTACCGACTATCTCATCAGAAATTCTCACTGCAGCAAGAGCTGGATGTGCTTTCTCATTATCATCAACAATTTCATATGAAAGAATTTTTGCACCAAGCTCATCAATTACTTTTTTATCTGGATCGATTACCTGGAATTGGCGAATGTCAGCAGCATAAAATGGATTTAATAATCTATTCAATATCGGATCTGATTTTCCTTCCTTTGTTAAGTTGAAAGGCATAACTCCAAATGATTTTGAATGACGTTGATTCACAGTTCCGAATTTGAAAAATCTTCCCATCATCTGGAATGAATGGCAGATGGAAAAAAGATATTTTTTTCTTTCAGGATTTTTTTGATTGTGATCCCAGATTTTCTGAATGAGGTTGAAGTAATCTTTTTCCCACTTAGTCCCTTCACCTTCAAAAGGACTTCCCGGTCCGCCTGATGAAATGAAAATATCATTTTCTATTCCCGGAACTTCACTTTTGAATCTTGTATCAAAAACCTCGTAGGTAATTTCAGTTTCATTGTTTCTTCCTTGAGCTTCAGAAACAATTTCTTTTATGCAGCGCATTCCTTCGTTGCGTTCGTTGTTGTAAAGATCTATTGTTGCTATTCTTATCATTAAATTTTTCTTCTTTCCGAATTAACTTCTAACTTCAAAATTCCTTGTTCGATATTCATTATTCAAAATAATATCGAATACTGAACAAGGAATAACGAATGATGAATTTAACTTTTAGGAGTATGCCCTTACAACCCAACGTGAGTTTCTTCAATTATATAATCAACTACCGATTTGGTATCACCGGATTGCTCGTAAACTTTCAGCTGACGGTCAGCACCAGTACCATTTTCAAGAATTTTATAAACGTATTGAATCTCTTCTCTGGATCCTAGTTCATCAACAACATCATCTATAAACTCCAGAAGTTCACCAACTAGTTTCTTAAATTCGACTTCTTCTTGCTTTCCGAAATCAATCAGCTTACCGTGAATTCCGTAACGAGAAGCTCGCCATTTGTTTTCAGCTATCAGAGCTCTTCTATAAATCCTGAAACCAAGATTTTGTTTTATCAACTTGTGAAGTTTTGCGACAACAGCCTGCATAATAGCGGCGAGACAGATAGTTTCATCAACACGCATCGGTATATCACAAATTCTGAATTCCAGCGTATTGAAATATGGATGAGCACGAATATCCCACCAGATTTTTTTTGCATCATCAATACATTTTGTCTTCACTAAAAGTTTTACATAATTATCATACTCTGCAATGCTTCCAAAGTAATCAGGAATTCCTGTCCGAGGGAAACGATCAAAAACTTTACTGCGGTAAGATTTGAATCCGGTATTCCTTCCGAGCCAGAAAGGCGAGTTTGTTGAAAGTGCAAAAATGTGCGGAAGAAAATATCTTGCTGCATTCATTACATGAAGTGCAGTTTCTCTGTCGTCAACTCCAACGTGAACGTGAAGACCAAAAATCAAATTTGCTCTTGCTACTTGTTGGTAGTCTGTTATAATTTCCTGGTAACGTGGATGTTCTGTTATTTGCTGATCCTTCCAGTGAGAAAATGGATGCGTACCTGCTGCCCCGATTCGCAGATTTAATGAAC
>CAZLJI010000294.1:0-3937 GCA_964559565.1 uncultured Ignavibacteriaceae bacterium
AATTAATTAGATATCTTATCGTTCAAAACCGGAAGAACAAAAAAGATATATTTTGTTTTATTGAACATATTTATTTAACCGGTTTATTAGTTATTAATTTTTAACTGAATATTTTTTTTTACTGCTATTTTTCTAGCTGCTTCAAGAATTAAGTCTACTTGCTCATCTATCGTAACGTTTGTTGTATCAACTTCAACAGCATCAGATGCTTTTGTTAATGGGCTGTCGTCTCTGCTTGAATCAATCTTGTCTCTGGTAGACAAATTACTTCTAACATCATCCATCAAAACTTTCGAACCATTCGCATTGTATTCTTTAGTTCTTCGGTTCGCTCTTGTGTCAAGTGAAGCAGTCAGAAAAATTTTAACATCAGCATTTGGAAAAACAACTGTTCCAATATCTCGTCCTTCCATAACAACACCATTTCCTTTTGCACCCATTTCTCTTTGCTTTTCAACGAGCACTTTGCGTACATCACTTATTTTACTGACATCGCTGACGTGCGAATTCACTTCAGCCGATCTAATTTCTTTTGAGACATTTCTGCCATCAAGCTGCACAATGACTTCACCATCTTCATAATTGAGATCAATTTTACATTTCCTTGCCAGCTCAATAATTTGCGCTTCATCATTGATTGCTTCGTTCTCAAGAGCAAGATAAGTTATCGCACGGTACATTGCACCAGTGTCTATGTAAACATAACCAAGTTTTTTTGCGATAAGCTTAGCCGATGTGCTTTTTCCGGAACCGGCAGGACCATCAATTGCGATGATAAGTCCTTTAGACATAGGATGTAAAAATATTGATATTTACTTCCAAATCAAAGGATTTTAGATGAGGGTACTGGAGGAATATAGAAGAATAGAAACTGCAAAAAAATTAAAATTAAGCGATTTTTTCGCCGCCAAGTTGATTTATGATTATTTCCTCGTACGGATCGGCAGAATTTTTGCTTTTTGACTCATCGTTTGCGGTAGATTTTTTGTCTTCAGACCTGGCAGTCCGGTTATTGCTAGCCATAAAATTAAACCTTCGCCCGAAGTATTCTTCTGATTTTTTTGTTAGATACTTTTCATTCAATCGGAATGTGTTTAGGTCTTCGTCTTTTTCTGTCGAGAAGTAGAGATTATTTTCTTTTAGAGAGATCAGATTAAAACCTTTCAGTGCTGGACCAAGCGTTAGTCCTTTTTCTATATTGATTGATTCTATGAAATACTCCCATTTTTTTACCACATCATCAAATGAGAAATTTGGCTGCAAAGATGGGCTGATAATCGTAGTTGAAGGCTTAACTTCATGATATTCTACTTTTTTTATTGTAACTGCTGGACTATCTACTTTTTTTTTAACTGACTCAGCAGGTTTATAAAATTCGGAAGCGGGCTCAGTGATTTTATCATCAATAACTTTATCGGAACTAACTTGTGAAATTAATTCAGAAATACTCTTTGAACTTTCAAGAGCAATTAGATGGCTAAGTATAATTTCTATCTTAAGTTTTGGGTTTTGTGAAAAGCGAAGCTCCTGCTGAGATTTAGTTAGGAAGTTGAGTAGACGTAATATATCGCTTTCCGAAAATTTATCTTTGCACTCGAGATATCGTGTTTTATAAATATCAGCAGTTTCAATTGAGTCGGTTGAATCAGTAACAGTAACTGAAAGGATGTTTCTAAAATGTTCGATCAAACCATCCACAAAGTCCCCGAAGTCCCAGCCGTTTTCATAAATTTTTTCTGACGTCTGGAAAACAACTTTGAAATCTTTATCAATAACAGCATCAGAAATCTTGAAGAAAATTTCCTCATCAATCAGGTTGAGCATTTGTGTGACGAGATCTGCATCAATCTTTCCCTTTGAAAAAGCTACTACCTGATCAAAATAACTTTCAGCATCCCGTAAAGCTCCATCTGCTTTCTTGGCGATAATAGTCAAAGTCTTATCATCAATCTTTATCTTTTCCTCATCAGCTATCATCTTCAAAGTCTCTTTGATTTTATCAAGCTGAATTCTTCTGAAATCGTATCTCTGACAACGTGAAATAATTGTCAGCGGAAGCTTATGAACATCAGTGGTTGCAAAAATGAAAATAATATGTTCGGGCGGTTCTTCAAGTGTTTTAAGGAATGCATTGAAAGATTCCTTCGTTAACATATGTACTTCGTCAATAATATAAACTTTATACTTGCCGCGTGTTGGTGCATACTTTACTGAATCCCTTAAAGATCTTATTTCATCGATTCCTCTGTTCGAGGCAGCGTCAATTTCAATTATGTCAATCAACTGTGAACTTTGAATTGACTTGCACATTTCGCATTCATTGCAAGGTTCTGAGTTTTTCTGATTTTCACAGTTCAGCGTTTTTGCAAGTATACGTGCGGTTGTTGTTTTTCCTACACCTCTCGGACCAGTGAAAAGATAAGCGTGAGCAATTCTTTTCTCTTTAATTGCATTCTTAAGTGTACTAGTTATATGCTGTTGACCGATAACATCTTCAAAACGCTGCGGTCGCCACTTTCTTGCTGTTACTACAAAATTACTCATCTAACCTAGATTTGATTGATATTTTGATGGGAAGATTTCTTCACACAGAAATTTACAAATTTCTTCTAAATATTCTCTATCTGCTTTACCAAACGAATTGTATTCGTGGCTATCCAGATCAAGTACGCCCAATAATCGATTATTCTGGAAGAGTGGAATTACTATTTCCGATTTCGAGTTACTGTCACATGCAATATGGCCAGGAAATTTATCAACATCAGGGACAATAATCGTTTCTGCTTTCGCTGCAGATGTTCCGCAGACTCCTTTTCCTATTTCAATATTTGTGCAGGCAACTTTTCCCTGGAACGGCCCGAGGTAGAGTTTTTGTCCATCAAAAAGATAAAATCCAACCCAGCTTACTTTTTCAAATGTATCTTTAATTGCAGCCGTAAGATTCGATAAGTTGGAAATTAAATTATCTTCTTTGGTAAGGAGAGCTTTTAGTTGAGAGACGAGCAGTCGATATTTTTCTTCCTCAGTAAGATGATTGTCAATTCGAATTTGCTCAGTCATAATTTCATTCTTCTGAAATCACTTTTTCTTTTTCTTCTCAACAGACTTGTTCATTTTGACTCCTTCAAAGATGTAAGGAATCGCCTGTTCTGCTTTTTCGATTGGCACAATCTTTAATCCGCTTTTTACTTTATCGGAAATTTCTTTCAAATCAATTTCATTCTCCTTTGGAATGAGAACGGTTTTAATATTATTTCTCTTTGCCGCTAAAAGTTTTTCAGTTAAACCACCGATTGCGAGAATCGAACCAGTGAGAGTTATTTCTCCCGTCATTGCAACATTGTTTGATGCTGGTTTACTGCTAATCGCTGATAGCATTGCCATCGCCATTGCAACACCTGCAGAAGGTCCGTCTTTCGGAATTGCGCCTTCGGGAAGGTGAATGTGAATTTCTTTTCCTTTGAAAAAGTCTGGATTAAGTCCCAATCTTTTTGCTGAAGCTCTTAAATAGCTCAATGCAGCCTGAGCTGATTCTTTCATCACGTTTCCAAGCTGACCTGTTAAATTTAATTTACCAGCTCCGTTCATAATTGTAACGTCAACAGATAAGAGTTCGCCGCCGGTGCTTGTCCATGCTAAACCTGTAACGCTTCCAACTTTATTTCCTTTGTTATGCCGCTGATATCTGAATCTTGGAGTTTTAAGGAACTCTTCTACAAGTTCTTCAGTAATGACGTGCTTAAATTTCTTTTTTCCTTTGCCGTTAGATGATTCTTTTACAACAATCTCTTTCGCCAATTTTCTAAAGATCGATGCAATTTCTCTTTCAAGATTTCGAACACCTGCTTCTCTGGTGTATTCACTGATTATCTTTTTGATTGCGCCTTCACCGAACTCAATGTGTTTATTTTCTAGTCCATGCGCAATTAACTGCTTA
>CAZLJI010000295.1:0-3925 GCA_964559565.1 uncultured Ignavibacteriaceae bacterium
CAATCATAAAAATGTTGTTATACATACCGAGAATATCTGCTTTACATTCCTCCATTGTAGAGTAGGTTTCTTTCAATTCCTTTTTTACTTCGGTATCTCTTCCATCAACCTTTATAAAACCGGGACCAATACCGTGCGACATTTCGTGCATAAGTGTGTGAGTGAAGAATGATTCAAATGTAACATACTTCATCTGTTCGGCAACGAGTACAAGCTCGGCAATGGGTATGAGTATTTGCTTATACTTGGCTTCCTGAACATTTTTTAACAATACTTTTTTCGAGCCCTTAGCTTGACGCACTCTTTCATCATTTGGAAGATTGAATGCTAATGTCTGAACACCTGATTTTGTATCGCCGCCAGTGAATACTTCATTAACTACAGCAAGCGGAGATTCAGAACCACGGTTGAAATTTTTATGTTCATCCGGAATTGGAAGATGAATTTCCATATCGCGCAAATATTTCTTGAATACATCAAGCTTAGCACTCTCAATTGGATCCTCAATAGTAAGGAAGCTTTCAAATGCAGCTTTAAAGTTGAACATTCCATCTTCGTAAACTTCATAAGGACCAATCACGATTTCTATTTTATGATCTTTCAAATCCATCCAGTCCATATCGCTTTGATAGTAATCATTGCTTAAGAATGCATCAGCTCTTGAGTTAAGATATTTTTTGAGTGTTGGGTTATCTGCATACTCAGCAGCTTCTTTTAATAATTTTGATGCTTCGGTTAGTTTGTCTTTCCAGTATTCGCTGTATGGAATTGCAGTTAATTTGCCATCAACTCTTCTTATCACAGTAAACTCAGAAGTGAATGCTTTTTCATCTGCTGGATTATTTTTTATCCAGCTTTCAAATTCTTCTTTGGTCATATCTTCGGGATAGAAATTTGCGCCGAGAGGTTTCTTCAATGTATCGATAAATGGTGCGTCGTGGTCAAGCCTGTCAAATGGACCAAACATAATTGTAAACAACTCAAGTTCGAGCTTCGCTTTTTCTGAACCTGTTGCAGCCTGTTCCATCAAACTTTTTCTGATTTCATAATTTTTTGAATAAACCTGGTCGAGAAAAAGTTCATCCATTATTTTGGATGCTCGATAGAGTTTCTCAACAACTATTTTCTCTCTCTCATCAAGTGTGCTTGAATCATACTTAAGTTCTGTTGGTGCAAACTTTTCAATTTTTTCTTTGAGCATTGCAATATCCTCGGCATCTTTGTTTTGTTCTGTCTTCTTCTCACATCCAAGCAGGAAAAGTGAAAAGATCAAAATGGTTAATGATAAATACTTCATTTGAGTTCCCTATTAATTTTGAATAGATGAAATGATAACAATGATAAATTGTAGCGGGAAATATAACTAAAATGCTAAATCTAAAACTGGCAAAAGTTTGGTGTATTTGGTTTGTTCTGCTCAAAACGAGTGTGTGATCAGAGCAGTATATTTTGTGTATAATTAAATGTTCTCAATCATCACTATTGTCAAATCATCGCTCAATGGAATATTTCCAGTAAAGTATTTAACATCATCGTAAAGCGTATTAACATTTGAGAAAGGTTTCGCTAAGCTTTGTAACAACCTGTGTTCCTCGAACATTTCTTTTTTATTGTTCATTGCCTCGGGGACTCCATCTGAGTAAAGAAAAATCTTATCACCAGACTTCATTGTAAAACTGTATTCTTTGTAATCGTGTTTTATTATCCCCAAAGGCAGTCCAGATTCCATCGATAGAAAACTAACTTTGTTATCTATTGAAGTAGCCGGAGGAAGGTGGCCCGCATTAGCGATTGTAATAACTTTTGAAGCAGGATCGATAACTCCATAAATAAGCGTGATAAATCTGTTTATCGGCAAATCGACAGTGAGAATATCGTTTACTTTGCTTAATAATTTTGCTGGAGATTCTTCCTGTAAAGCAATCATCCTTATTATAGTTCTGGCAGAAGCCATCAGCAAAGAAGCAGCCAATCCTTTTCCAGCAACATCGGCTAAAACAACTCCAATCTTTCCTGACGGTAGTTCAATATAATCGAACCAATCACCGCCAACTTCAAGACAAGGTTCACACATTCCCGTTATATGAAAATTTTGTATTGCAGGAGATTGCTTTGGGAATAAGTTTTTCTGAATCGTGCTTGCTTCCCTCATATCCCGAAGAATTATTTCTCTTTCTTTTTTTTCCTCTTCAAAAAGCATGGCATTTTGAATAGCAATTGATACATGTTCTGCCAAGGTCTTCAATACATTTATATCGTGCTCTGAAAACCCATCCCTCCTACTATGCTGAGCATTAATGATTCCAAAAACTTTATCTTTAGAAATCAGCGGTATATCAACATGCGAACTACTTTTAAAATCACATGGAAGTACGTCCGGATACTCACTTATATCAGGATAATAAATAATTTTATTTTCAAAAAAAGCTTTCCAAACAATTCCCTGTCCGGGGTTAAATCTATCGCCAACTTTATTTGTTTTATCTTCCCAGCCTGTTGCCGCAACCAGTTCCAGCTGATTAGCAATTTCATCGAAAAGAAGAACTCCACATTTTGTAAAGCCAAGAGTTTTTGATGCATCTTCAATTATTTGCTCAAGTAAATCTTTCAGATCAAGAATAGAATTAATTTTCTTTATCACTCGTTGAACAAGCAGAAAGTCCTTCATCTGAAATTCATTTTCTTTTTCAATGGCTAAATATTCAGTCATTATTTTTCCTTTGAATGATCGTTTAATTTTATTTAGTAATTCTCTTTGCAATTTTAATTATTGCATCAAGACTCTTTTCAACATCTTGATCTGTTGTGGCCCACGAAGAAACGCTGATTCTCATCACAGATTTTCCTTTCAATTTTGAACCGCCAACCCAGCAAGTTCCTTCCTGTTGTATTTCGCTGATAATCTTTTCATTTGCTTCTGCACTGCCGAAAGAAACCAAAACCTGGTTGATGATAACATCATTCAGAATTTCATATCCTTCTTTGCTAAGAACATCAGCAAATTTCTGTGCATATCGACAGGTTCTGTCTACCAAATCTGCAATACCTTTTTTCCCAAGTGAGTGGAGTGCAGCCCAGATTTCAACGGCTCTTGCTCTTCGGGAAAGTTCGGGTGTATACTGATATGGAATTCTGGTACCTGATTGATCAAGATAGTCTCCTTCCATTGACATTGCTGTTCTCAAATTGTCCGGATGACTGCACAAAACTATACCGCTGTCATAAGGAACGTTGAGCCATTTATGGGCATCGGTTGCCCACGAATCAGCTAACTCATATCCCTCGGTGAGATATGCCTTCCCTGGTGATGCACCTGCCCATAAACCGAAAGCACCATCAACATGAACCCATGCGCCTTTATTTTTTACCATAGGAATTATTCTGGCTGCAGGATCGAAAGCTCCTGTATTAACATGTCCTGCTTGAAGGCAAACAATTGTCATGTCATCAATATCATCAGGAAATTTTTCGACTATCATTTTTCCCTGCTGATCAACCGGAACCTTAATTACTCTTTCCCTTCCAAAACCAACAAGGCTTAAAGCTTTTAGCAGACTTCCATGTGCTTCTTCGCCAATTACAACCTTGATTGGAGGAGCTCCGAATAATCCTTTTGCCTGCACATCCCAACCTCGGTTTTTTAACAATGAATGTCTTGCAGCAGCAAGCCCGCAAAAATTTGCGACGGTAACTCCGGTTACAAATCCGGCAACAGCATTATTCGAAACAGGAAGTATCTCGCTCAGCCATCCTGAACAAACTTTTTCCAGTGTTGCGCCAATCGGACTTGTAACTTCGAGTCCGGAGTTTTGATCCCATGCACCAGAAAGCCAGTTGGCTGCAAGTGAAACCGGATTTGAACCACCAATTACAAATCCAAAATATCTTCCTCCTGCATTCGCAACAGTTCCTTTTGAACCAATTT
>CAZLJI010000296.1:0-1908 GCA_964559565.1 uncultured Ignavibacteriaceae bacterium
ATCATTATAAGTTCGCTTAAGATAAGCCTGCAGCACCACACCAACATTACTATACTCTTCATAAATTCTCTTATACACATCTAAGGTCAGATCAGTATAAGAAGAATCTTCCATATCGATTCGTACGAAATTATTAATTTCATTTCCTTTTTTTACTAACTCACGAATTTGCTGATACGCTAATTCTTTATCGATAGCAAGACCCATTTGTGTCGGTTTAATTGAAAGATTAGCGAGAAGTTTATTCTTTAAAATTGCATCAAACACTTCAAGAGCTTTTCTTTTAGCCTCGATTGCCTCTTCTTTCGTTTTAATTGATTCACCCAGCACATCGAGAGTTGCAAGAATTCCTTTAGAATTAAGTTCTTTAACTGTGTCGACGGCTGATTGAAGGGTTTTACCTGCGATATATTTTTTAGAAAATAACCATACAATATTTTCAGGCATTGATTGAACGGCTTTAACCAGAAGACTATGAAATATAGACACTACATTCTCCGCAAAAATTTGTATACAAAATTAAAGCATTTTTACTACTGTAAAAAGTGTAATGACACTGAGTGGATAATATTTCTTACTTTAGGGCAGGTATTAACAGATTGATTAGCAGCATGGCTTTTTGCTTAAGTTCATCTTTTGTACCATCATTTGTAAAAACAAAGTCTGCTTTCTTCTTTTTACTTTCCTCATTCATTTGATTACTATCACGCTTAATAAAGTCTTCCTCTGAAAACTTTTTGGAAATAGTTGAGCGTTTCATTCTTAAATTTTTATCAGATGTGATGAGTACAACATAATCGTACATTTTTTCAATCTTTGATTCAAATATCAAGGCTGCTTCTACAAAAACAACATCGCTGGTTTTAAAATACTCCTTTGAGAGGTAGTCAATTCTTTTCCTGACTCGGGGATGAAGAATTGAATTTATCTTTTTGAGCTTTTTGGAATCTGAAAAAATATTATCTGCTAAAAACTTCTTGTTAATTTTATTTCCCTGGAAGGATTCAGCTCCGAATTCTTTTATGACTTCTAATCTAATTTCTGCGTCACCAGCAAGTATCTCTTTAGAAATATCATCAGCAAGTATTACTGGATAACCAGCTTCAAAAAGAAATCTAGTAAATGTAGATTTACCAGAACCGATATTACCTGTAATTGCGACTTTTATTTTTTTTGCATTAGCCATATATCACAAAATAAAAAGGGGCAGGTTCCCCTTTTATTTGGCGTAACCAATTTTTCTAACTTCACGGATAACTGTGACTTTTATTTGTCCAGGGTATTCCATTTCATTTTCAATCTTTGCAGCAATTTCTTTCGCAAGTTTATCAGCGAGAAGATCATCTATCTTTTCGTGTTCTACAACTACTCTGACTTCTCTTCCTGCCTGAATTGCATAAGTCTTTGCAACGCCTTCAAATGATTTTGCAAGCTCCTCAAGATTTTCTAATCGCTTAACATAACTTTCAAGCGGTTCTCTTCTAGCACCAGGTCTTGCTCCGCTGATAGCATCTGCAGCTTGTACAAGGGCAGCTATTGGATGTTCCATTTCAATATCTTCGTGGTGAGAACCAACGGCATTTACAACAATTGCGCTCTCGTTAAACTTCTTTGTGAACTCATAACCGATAAGCGCATGAGGACCTTCAACACTTTTGTCGACGGTTTTACCTATATCATGCAACAATCCTGCTCTCTTTGCTAGCCCAGCTTCGAGCCCTAATTCGGCTGCCATTATTCCAGTGAGATAAGCGACTTCAATACTATGCTGCATTAAATTCTGTCCAAAGCTGGATCTATATTTCATCTTCCCAATATGCTTAATGAGTTCATTATGCATATTGTGTAATCCCAGTTGCAGAACTACATTTTCTCCGTCACGGATCATTTCTTCTTCAAGTTCCTGTC
>CAZLJI010000296.1:1918-3925 GCA_964559565.1 uncultured Ignavibacteriaceae bacterium
AACTTTTTCAACAATTTCTTCAATTCTAGCAGGATGGATTCTTCCATCAGAGATTAATCTTTCGAGGGAAACTCTTGCAACTTCCCTTCTAAACTGATCGAACGAAGAAAGTATAACTGCTTCAGGTGTATCATCAACGATCACATCAACACCGGTAGCAGATTCAAAAGCTCGGATGTTTCTTCCTTCCTTACCAATTATTCTGCCTTTCATTTCATCATTTTGTATCTGGACAACTGAAACTGTGCTTTCAATGGAATGATCTGCTGCGGTTCTTTGAATTGATTGGACGATGATTTTCTGGGCTTCTCGTTTACCATCAGCTTTGGCTTTATCTGAAATATCTTTGATGATTGATGCAGCTTGCATTTTAGCATCATTTACAAGATTTTCCATCAGAATTTTCTTTGCTTCTTCTGAAGAAAGACCAGAGATTTTTTCAAGCTTTATGTTTTGTTCTTGTTCGAGACGGCTTATTTCTTCAAGTTTTTTCTCAATCTGCTTGCGCTGCTCATTAAGCTCATGCTCAAACTTTTTGTTCTCTCTTTCCTTCTGTAAAACCAGATCAAATTTTTTCTCACTGTTTTCTTCTCTCAGCTGAATCTGTTTTTCGAGTGCACCAACTTTTTGTCTTTTTTGCTGCACCTCTTTATCGAATTCAGTTTTCTTCTTATACCATTCATCCTTTACCTCTAACAACTTTTCTCTTTTAATATTCTTCGCATCTTTATCTGCATCTTCGAGTATCTTCTTAGCTTGCTCTTCAGCTGTTAAAATACTTTTTTTTCCTATCCTGGAGTTCATCATCCAACCAAGATAGAAGAATACAACTATGACAACAACGAGCATCGGAATTAATACATACAGTTCGTCCATTTTTCCTCCACACTTAAGTTTTATTTTTTAAAGACCGCACTCGCTGCCCCGTAATTAATAGGAAAAACCCTATTAATCACAGTGGGAATGTTCCCAGTCGCTTTTTACTTCCACTGCTATCCCAATATTGGGAGAGTCCTCAACCTAAATTGAAGATGAGGCCTGTAATACACGCCGGAGTAATACTCCCAATTAGTTTATGTTAGTTTTTCACTAATTATTAGGAGCAGCGAAGCGGTTATACTTAAGATGGGTCAGCAACCTGCTGTTCTGATAGAAGAAGCTTTATCTTTTTAACTTTATCCGAAGCCTGAATTAAAAATTCTCTATTCTTATTCTTTTCAATAAAAAGATCGTATGCAATATTCAAACATGCAATTATGGCTATTGTCTGAGCCGGTTGATCCGGCAATTCATCCTTTGTCTCTTCCATTACTTTATTTACATAAATAGCAAGCTCTTTTGCTATTTCTTCATTTTCGACAAGTAAAGAATATTCTTTGTCAAATATTTTTATTTTCAGCTTCTTTTTTTCCATCAGTCTTTCTGTGCAAACCCACTAACAAATTATTTAAGAACTAATTACTTTTACTTGTCCTGAATAATACAATAATGATCATTCCGTGGACAAGTGTTTATCTATTCTGGAAATTAAATCTCTAATTTTAATTTTTATCTCTTCTCGCTCTTCTGAATTTAGTTTTGTTTTTTCCTCCGATTTAAATTTAGTTTCTTCTAATTCTGATTCCATCTCGGAAATTCTTTGGTGAAGAAGACTTTTATCTGCTTGTATTTCATTCAGTGATACTTCTAATTCTTTATTTCTCCCAAGTGTATCACTGTACTTATTCTTGAGTATTTCTACCTGGGACTCTAGCTTTCCTAAGTCGCTAATTAAGGTTTCGTATTTAGCAAGGTCTACCAATTATTTTCCTCTCAGAATCGCTTTAAAATTTTCAGTTATTTTTGTTATTAAGCTTTGAAAATCTTTATCTACTTCTTCATCAGTTAAAGTTCTGTTATAGTCATAATACTCTAAATTGAATGCCATACTCTTTTTATCTTCAGCTATCTCTTTACTCTCAAAAAGATCAAATAATTCAACAGATTTCAGAATATCGGCGCTCGACT
>CAZLJI010000297.1:0-3900 GCA_964559565.1 uncultured Ignavibacteriaceae bacterium
CGGAATCGTTGCACTTATTATCGGGAGATTGTATGAGTAATTAAACAAAGGAAGCTCTTTAATTAATTTGCCATCCATCAATCGGTAAGTTGGCTGAATAATGTAGATTTTCTTTTTCATTTTGCACCTCTTAAATAATTTCTGCTATATGGTAATGAAATATTCGACGTGAATTGTCATGGAATTGTAAAACATTAATCATATTTCCCTCCCGCTTTTTAACTTTACAGATAAACTTGAGAAATCTTAGTGCTTTTAACCGTGAATGGAATGCGAATTAAAGATTTATTTACTTTTTAATTGTGAGCCATCAACAGTTGATTGTTTGTCAAGCAAAATTTTTGCAAATTAAATCAAGTGGTTCTAACTCTTTGGAGAATCATAAGGATTTACTTGTCTCTATCCGGAATATTAAGCAGGAAGGTTCTCCCAAGATGTTTTGACATCATCAAACAATTATAATTTTTCTATAAAAATTATGGGGGCTGTTATGAGTGAATTTCACAAAGCAGAAAGTCTTGCTAATCTTACCTTCAACCTGCTTGCCAGATGCCAGGAAAAAGAAAATCATATTGCAGAAGCGCACGGCTTACTGGAAGCTGAGTTCAAATGCTTTCGATTGATGAGTTCAGAAGAAAGTCTTAACAATCGGGAAATTGCAAAAAGAATGAAACTTTCTCCTGGCAGAGTAACCAGAATTATGGATGGTCTGGTTGAAAAAGGTTACATGGAACGAGAACTAAATACAAAAGACAGAAGAAATATGGTATTATGTTTATCACGGAAAGGAAAAATCCTTGCACATAAAATAAATGGAGCTTACGTTAAGGTTCATCAAGATATTTTGCAGGAGATTGACGCATCTCAACACAAGCCTTTACTTATAGCGATGGAACATCTGCTTGCTGCTGTTGAAAGATGGCTTCAAAAGCCAAAGTAATTTCATCGAAACCAGGAGGATGATATTAACGAAATAATATTCAGTTTCTTTTACTCAAACCCCTATCAATAAAGGTTGGTAGGGGTTTTTACTTGCTAATTACAAATCGATTCCGCTTGTTTTTCATTAAAATTATTGCATTTTATAAGCAGGTAATTATTCTCTACTCTGAGAGAGTTAGAGTTACAGAGTTTGGTTGCTGAATAAATTCCTGAAGATTTCATTCCGAATACTCTCCCAAAGCAGACCATAAGTATTATAATATGCTGTCCTTCGCTCTTTCACATTTGAGAAAATTGTGAGTGATATAATGAACGCAAGAATACTTTTAATGGTCCTATTTTTTATTATGCCAAGCTTCCTCCTGGCTCAGTATCGTTATACTTATCTACCTAAATCTATAGACATACCTCAACAACTGATTAATTATATAATGCACTTTACTCAATCCATAAATAATGAAAGATCATTTTATCTAATCCGGATTACTGGGGTGGATAAAGAAAATAACATCAACTTTTATGGCTTTGATCTAAGTTGGTATCATGCCAACGAACACGCAAATTTTTGGGGTATAACTTTTAATGCGGGTTTAGGTAATCCACCTGTACAAGGAAAAGCTTATCATAATATTTCTCTAAATGGAATAAATTTTAGCCTGATAGTTACTGGAGTCACAGGAACTATTAATGGATTTTCATTCGGAGGTCTATGGGGCAATTCAGCTAAAGCAGTTAATGGAATAGCAACAGGGATATTAGGAACTGACTCTGAACATCTAAATGGATTTGCAATTGGAGGACTTATGTCTTTCAGTCAATATGCTAATGCTATTCAAATCGCAGGTATTCTGAATGCATACTGCAATTTTAATGGTATTGGTATAGCATTAATAAATAGCAGCTTAAGTGGATTTGAAAAATTGATGAACAGTGTTGGTGAAAATACCTGTCATGAAAATAAGTTTTATGGTTTGATACTTGGTTTATATAACGCAGTGGATGTTAAAGGATTATCACTGGCACTGGTAAATAAAGGAAACGGTTGGTTTCAGATAGGGATTGTTAATATTGGAGAAACTGTACTACAGATTGGATTAGTCAATTTACATTCAGATGGAAAACTGGGAATACCATTAATTAACGTAAACTTTTAAGGAAAAATTATTATCAATCTTTTTTAAATATTTCTGTACCTGAGGGATATTCCCTGCTGGTTGAAAACCTCCCTGCTCACTCAACACTCCCCCACTACACTTAGATAAAAAAGTTAGAATTAATTGTTCTTTTAATTTTTTTAGTGATTACATGCTTTTTACAATAACATGACAATTGTTTGACAATCACATGTTCTTAACATTGTAGATTTTTCATAGGAATTTATCACTCAACGTAATTTGAGTATAAAATAATTATCATCAACCATAAAATATGGAGGTTCAAAATGTTGAAGTCTTTCTTTTACTGCTTGTTTTTATTAACAATTTTTTCAACAATAACATTCTCTCAGATGGACACAGTAACTATTCTGCACTTGAACGATACTCACTCGACGTTAGCTCCAATTGGTCCCCGTGATCAAAATTTGAATGGAACTATAGGTGGAATAGCCAGAGCAGCTACAGTTATTGGTTATGAGAGAACTGTTGATCCTGAATTGCTTCTGCTCCATGCAGGAGATATTTCAATAGGTGATCTTTTTTTCAACAAGTATTTTCAGGTTCCTGAACTAATGTGGATGGATATGATCGGCTTTGATGCAATGGCATTGGGCAATCACGAATTCGATCTTACACCTGCCGCACTTCTAGGTTCGCTGCAAAATGTTTTTCCGGTTCCGGGTGATGCATTCCCTATTCTCGGCGCAAACATAGATGCTTCTGCTATTCCTGATCTTGATGCATACATTGACAACTACACGACTAAAAATATTGGAACGATAAAAGTCGGAATTTTTAGTTTGATTACCCCTTCAACAAATGTTTTGTCACAGCCACTTCCCGTAATTATTGAAGATGATATCACAGAAATTATGAATATAGCAGGAACTACTGCATTTATACTTCGGAATGTAGAAAGTTGTGATGTTGTGATTCTTCTTTCCCATCTTGGAGTTGAGTTTGATATGGCAGTTGCCTCGATGGTTCCGGGAATAGATGTAGTCATCGGTGGTCACGATCATTATAAATATGATGCACCTATTCCTGTTCCAAATCCTCTCGGCGGAACAACCTGGGTTGCACAGGCCAGATCAAATTATATGTATGTAGGTAAAATGCAATTGGGCATCGATGCACTAGGTGCTATATCTCTTCTCGACTATTCACTCATTCCACTTGATGAAAACGTTCCTGAAGAACCAACTGTTAAAGCAATGGTAGATGGAATGATAGCAGACATTGAAATTTTTTATAATATTCCATTCTTTACACAACCCTTTGGATATGCAGATGCATTCCATAAAGAAGAAGCACTCGATTTATCTTCATTGGGTGCACACGATACACCTATCGGTAATCTGGTAACGGATGCGTTCAAGTCTTTAACAGGAACGGATATAGCAATTCACGCTGGCGGATCTATTGCACTTCCGTTATGGGAAGGACCGTTTACAATGTCTGATATTTTTAGAATTAATGGATATGGTTTTAATACTGTAAATACTTTGGGATTTCAGTTAGCAACTTTTAAAATGACAGGAGAGGCATTATGGATGGGTCTTGAATTTGGATTAAGTCAGATTGAAAGCAATGATGAATACTTCATTCAGGTTTCAGGTCTTGAGTATAAATATGATGCAACAAAACCTGCTGGTGAAAGAGTTGTTTCTGTTTCTATTAACGGACAGCCAATTGATCCTGCAGCAGTCTATTCGGTTACTGCAAGTGAAATAGTTTTAGCAATCCTCGACTACACACAAATTCCTTATTCAGATCCAAACATACTCGTTGGAGTCACAGA
>CAZLJI010000298.1:0-3895 GCA_964559565.1 uncultured Ignavibacteriaceae bacterium
CAGAGATTTAAATAGATCAACCTCACCCGATAGTGTTGGTAAATTAGCTAACAGTTCGGGTGGGATATCAATTGTGCTTGTTAATACCTTTTCCTGTTTCTCACCTTCAACAATTACTTCCTGAAGCTTAATGTTCTCTGAAATCATTTCAATCGAAAAAGTTTCATATCTATTTTCCTCTGTTAGACTAATTTCTCTTAATGCGGTTTTATAACCCAGGTGACGAAAAATTAAAATATATTTTTTAAAATCAAGCGAGGGAATTGCGTAGTAGCCAAACTTGTTTGTGGCGGTGCCGGTTACAGGAGGTTGATTTAAATTCAGTGAATCGTCATAAACCAGAATATTCGTGCCCACAAGAGCTTCACCAGTTAATGCATCTTTCACAAAGCCTGCTAGTGTATAATTATCCGATTGAGCTAAAAGGTTTGTTGTCATCAATATGAACAATAAACTCAAATAGAAATCGGATAGTTTTAATTTCACTGGAATTGATAACTCTGGTGCACAATATAATTTATTTACACTACTGACTTAAAAAAAATTGGTATAATTATCAACTATGTATTTTGTAGTGTATAAAAAAACCGGCTTCGTGCGAAGCCGGTATATGGTGGTTGTGGTTGAGTCGAGATAGGAAGAGTGTTAAATGCTTTTTTTAAATTCCCCTGTTGTGTGGTCCCTTATTTTTTAACTTTAATTATTAGCTGATATGTATGCCCGGGATTATTCAATTGATATACCATCATAAGGCTGAAATAATTTATGTCTCAAATAGGAATTATTAAAAGTCAACTTTGTCGGAAGGAATGATTACTATTTTAGTATGAAATATTTTTAGGAAAGTTCTTTACCTATGTACCAAACAAAAATTGTCGTCTTGAAATATCTTCCTGTAAATATTACTCAATAGAATTTTTAAGCGGTGAGTTTTATTATTTGATATTAATTGAAGAGCATTCTCTCGTCGAATTTGGCGGAGATAATTTTCAAAGCACTCGTAAAACTTATTTCACTAAATCAACACTTGGAGTACTTTGCAAATGAGTTAATTGAAAGTAAAATCTTCAGCAAAAATTATTGAGAATTACGAGGTAAAAGCTCAGAATTCTTCTGGAAATCCAAAGAAAAGAATTCTTGACATGTGTCCACTGAGTGGTTAAATTTGTCCCTCAATTTCAACAAATTCCGCAGTAGCTCAGTTGGTTAGAGCACCTGACTGTTAATCAGGGTGTCGTAGGTTCAAGTCCTACCTGCGGAGCTCAAAGGTCCCTGATCATTTCAGGGATTTTTTATTTTAAACCTAAAATTATTTTTTGTTTTAAATAGGAAGATTTATAAATGAAAACTTCGGGAACGGGGATAGTTTTTGATGAAATATTTTTGAAACACGATCAATACGGTCATCCTGAAAATACAAAAAGACTCGAATCAATAGCTAACGGGTTAGAAGAAAAAAAATTACTTGAAAGAGTAAAGACAATGGAATCTCGCATTGCTCAGATCGATGAAATAACAATCTGCCACACAAGAGAATATGTTGAAAATGTAAAAGAATTTTGTGAGAAAGGTGGCGGTTACTTTGATCCTGATACATATTCAAATAAAAATTCTTTTCTGGCCGCAGCCACAGCAGTTGGCAGTTCGATTCATCTTACAAAAGCTGTAATTAAAGGAGAACTTAAAAACGGATTTGCACTACTTCGTCCTCCCGGTCATCATGCTTTGTCTAACAGAGCTATGGGATTTTGTCTGTTTGGAAATATTGCAATCGCTGCTAAAATTTCTTTGCTTCAACCTGAAATAGGAAAAGTTGCAATCGTTGATTTCGATGTGCATCATGGCAATGGGACACAAGCATTGGTTGGTGATGACCCAAACATACTTTTTATCTCAACTCACCAATATCCGTTTTATCCGGGAACAGGAAGTATCAGGGAAATCGGAACAGGAGATGCTGAAGGAACAATTATTAATATTCCTTTACAAGCCGGAGTTGGTGATAATGGTTTTAAAACTGTTTACGAAAAAATTGTTATTTCTTCTTTGGAAAGATTTAACCCTGATTTAATTTTGATTTCTGCTGGTTATGATGCTCATTGGGATGATCCGCTTGCGAATTTGAATTTGAGTCTGAGTGGATATAATTGGCTTTCGAGGAAACTGATCAAATCTGCTGAAGAGATCTGTAATGGAAAAATAGTTTTCTTTCTTGAAGGTGGATACAATCTTAAAGTATTGAAAGAGGGTATTTCAAATTCAATCAGAGCATTGATTGGTGATGAAGATTATGACGATCCGATAGGTAATTCAAATCGTCACGAACCAGATGTGAAAAAATTAGTGAATGACTTGATTGCGATTCATAAACTTTGATCAATGAGTTTGCTTATCTAACAGATAAATTATCGAATTTTCTTCAGAGTCAAAATTGCAATGAAGAATATTAAAAATTTCTTTATTTATAGCACAAGCTCCGTATAATGTATCATTCAATTTAAAAACCTCAATAGATAAATTTTCTGGACGTTTTCTTAAAATAACTTTGTATCTATAAGATTCACCGACTTTCAAATCCTTCAGTTCCACATCAAATTCTTTTAAGGGGAAAGACAGACCCTCACCGGAAAGCTTAATCACAGCTTCTTTCGCTGTCCAGCAAGAATAAAATCCATTAAGCAATTTTTCAGGGGGAAATGAAATCAGTTGTTCGAATTCATTAGCTGAAAAAAATCTTTTTGCGATTTCAATATGATCTTTTAACGTTTTCATTAATTCAACATCAACTCCAATAAGCGCATTTTTTACAAATCCAACCGATATAAAATTTTTTCTATGTGAAAGATTAAAATGTAAACCATTGCTATTTTGATCTATTAATAAATTTGGCTTACCGTATTCATTGAAAGTAAAACTAATTTGGTTAGACGGTATTTCTGTATAAATTTCAAGCAAAATTCGCAGTAGTCCTCTACTGCAAATGTATCTGTCTTTATCAACTTCAAAGTGGAATTTACCTGCACGGACTAGTTCCTCATCCGAGAGGATATTTTCGATTGTGTTCTTCAATGGAATAAACTTATCGAGTTCAAAATTCCAGATATGAACTTCATTTTCTGCAAGAGTTATATTTTGAGTTTGAAGACTGTAAATCCTTTTATTCATCATAATTCTTTTTATTTCCGTTCTTCTAATCTAATAAATAAAAACACACGAGAACGGAATGCTTTTTCTAGATTTTTAAATGGTTAATAATCAGAATGTTGGTTATTTTTGTCGTGGTTATTTATCAATATTTAACTTTTTTAATGATGTCAGTTATGAAAAAAGGTATTTATTTTATTCTATTTTTTAGTGCCATTTTGAATTTCACTTCGTGTGAAAGTAAATCACCCACAGTAAACGATTTAAAGTATGCAATTGTTAAAAATGAAAAGCAATCCGAAGGATGCGACAGCTTGCGGGATGATAATTGTGCAAAAATAAAAATTGAATTCCCACAGATTACATCGCTGGAAAACAAACAGGTGAAAGAAAAAATTAATAAATCTATTTCTGATCTTTTCTCTCAAAATGTATTGGGTGGAACGAAATCGGATGATCTGGAAACAATGATGAACGCATTCATCGAAGAATACGAAGCATTCACAATGGAATTTCCCGATTCATATCAGTCATGGTTTATTGAAAGAACCGGCGAAGTTAAAATGAATAGGGATAACATATTCTCAATAGATTTTTTGGATTATTCATTTACTGGAGGAGCTCATCCGAATACATTTGTTGCATTTAAAAATTATAATCTGTCCAACGGAGAGGAAATTAAACTTTATGAGATTATATCAGCGAATAAACTGGATGAACTCACTTCAATTGCCGAAGCAGAATTTAGAAA
>CAZLJI010000299.1:0-3894 GCA_964559565.1 uncultured Ignavibacteriaceae bacterium
TAATATTATGGGGATCTTTTTTAAGAAACTTTATAAATTTTTTAAAATTCTTTTTTTAGTCGCAATCATAGCTTTAATAATTAAAGCTTTTGCCATTGATGCTTTTCAAATTCCAAGCACTTCAATGGAGAATACCCTTCAACCCGGAGACTTCATTATTGCTAATAAATTTGCTTATGAAATTTCCACTCCAAAGGAAATTCCAATAGCTAATCTCCACATCTCACAGTACAAAATATTTGAAGTCGGCAAACCTGAAATTAATGACATTATTATTTTTGAATTTCCTCAAGGCTTCGAGAACGATCCAGTCAGAGGCGGCTCAAAATATGTTAAAAGAATAATTGCAGGTCCGCACGATACACTTAGAATAACAGACGGTGAGATTTTTGTTAATGGAAAAAATATTGAGATGCCTTCGACATTTAAAACTCTTAATTACGAAGAGAAGGACAACTGGATTCAAGATGAAATCATTTATCCACCCGGAGCTAAATGGAATAGAGTTAGTTATGGACCAATTATCATTCCTGGTAAAGGTGACACTATAAAAATTGCGCCGGAGAATTTTGAACGATTCCAATCTATTGTAGTTATGGATCACGGTGAACGTTCACTACTTTCGGAAGGTACGATAGTAACACTGGACGGTAAAGCAATATCAGAATACGTACTTAAGCAGGACCATTATTTTGTTATTGGTGATAACTTCGAAAAGAGTATGGATAGCCGTCATTTCGGTTTCATTACAGATAATATGATAGTTGGAAAAGCAATGTTTATTTATTGGTCTTATAATTCAGAAAAAGCAGCACCAGGTCCGCTGGGATTTCTTTCAGCTATCAGGGCTGATAGAATTTTTAAGGGATTTAATTAATTCTAAAAAATTTTGTTTCTTATGAAGAATTGTATCCTCTGGATATTTATTGTATTCACTTCCATCGGCTTTTCTCAGTCAAAGTATTTTATTTACTTTAAAGATAAAGCTATTGAATCAACAGCGAAACTTGAAAAGAGTAGCAGTATCTATAATTCTGCTCTTTCGTTACTATCTGAAAAAAGTATTGAAAGAAGAATTAATAATTTGGGTGAAGAAAACTTCCTGACTTATGAGGATATACCAATCAATCATACTTACATTTCTCAGATTGAGGACCTAGGAATTAAAATCGAGAACAAGCTAAGATGGTTTAATGCCGTGACTGCTTACTTAACGGAAGAGCAAAAAATTAAAGTATCTAATCTTTCTTTCATTGAAAAAATTGAAACTGTAAAAAAGTTTGTTTTTAAACCACTTGATTTTGAACCTTCCAGTCAATTGCTAAAGCAAGAAAATAACTTATTTTCTTTTGATTATGGACCGTCATTTGGACAGCTTCAACTCTCAGATGTGCCTGCTGTCCACTCAAAAGGAATTACAGGTGAGGGTGTATTGCTTGGATTGCTTGACACAGGATTTGATTGGAAGAATCACGAATCACTTAAAGATGCAACAGTAGTAGCCGAATATGATTTTATATTCAAAGACAACTCAACTTCAAATGATTCTTTTGATAATCCTGCCCAGCATAATCACGGAACATTAGTCTTTTCAATTGTCGGAGGATTGAAAGATAGCTCATTGATCGGTGCTGCTTTTGGTTCTAATTTCATTCTTGCAAAAACTGAAGACATCAGAAGTGAAAAACATATTGAAGAAGATAACTATGCTGCCGCAATTGAATGGATGGAAAGTTATGGAGTAGATATTACAAGCAGTTCTTTGGGATACAGTACATTTGATCCGCCAGAATTTTCATATACTTATTCCGATATGGATGGCAAAACTACAATTGTGACTAAAGCTGTTGAACTTGCTTTCAGAAGAGGAGTAGTAACAATTTCATCTGCGGGCAATGAAGGAGGAACTTCCTGGCATTATATAACAGCACCTTCTGATGGCATAAATACTCTTGCGATTGGAGCTGTTAATAATGAGAATCAGGTTGCAAGTTTCAGCGGTCGCGGTCCAAGTTATGACGGCAGAATAAAACCCGATGTGGTGAGTCAAGGAGTTGGAGTGTACGGAGCAGCAGCAGGAAATTTTTCAGGTTATACTACAGCCAGTGGTACCTCAGTTGCAGCCCCCATCGCGAGCGGAATCTCAGCTTTACTTTTATCTGCAAATCCTCATTTAAAAAATACTCAGATAAGAAATATTCTTATTGAAACAGCAGACAACAGTTCCTCACCTAATAATGAAAGAGGGTATGGACTATTATCAGCAGTGAGAGCAATCGAGTTCCCGAATCTTTTTGCTGATGATGGTACATTCGTCCTGAATAAAATGTTTCTTACGAATGATAATATTTTCCCGCATACGGTTTATATTCATTATTCAACCGACGGCGTTGATTACACTGAGAAGCAATTGGATTTTGATGGTAACTTAAAGTACACTTTTAAGCTTCCATATCTGTTTAATGATGAACTGGTAGATTTTTTCTTTACTTATGATGACAACTCTGGGGCTACTTTGAGAGATCCCTTGAGTAACAACTACAAATTTTATTATGGCTCACTCGATATAAGTCTCAATACAGATTTAAGGAGAACTTATACTGATTATATAGTAAGTGAGCCTTTTCCAAATCCATTCTATCCGTCACAATGTTCTTTCACATCTGTTTCAATTAAATCTTCAGGAAATGAAAATTTAACAATCAGAATAATTGATCCTCTCGGGCAGCAAGTTGGATATTACAGCACAGTTACCGTCGATGGCGAAAACAGATTCGACTGGTATGGAAAAAATGAAAATGGTGTGCCTTTGGCTAGTGGAGTCTATTATTTCTTAATTGATTTGGATGGCAAGCAATACAGCCGAAATCTTATACTTTTAAGATAAATAACTATTTTTTACACAAACTTTAGATATTTTCCTCTCGCAATTCTCTACTAATTGACGAACGAGAAAAATATACTTTATTAACTTTAATGAGATTTTCTTAATTTTCTGCACACCTACTCACTTTTCATTTAAAACTATGGACAAAATAATACTATCTGCACAGTTAGAATATATTTCTTCATTCCGAAAAAAAACTGACAGTCTTATCGAAGAAATGGAAGCCTTTGCACTTGAGCATAACGTTCCGATTCTTTCCTGGCAATCTGCGGAGTTTCTTGAACAATTAGTAATCATTAAAAATCCAAAGCGTGTTCTTGAGCTGGGAACAGCTATTGCATACTCCACAATTAGAGTTGCTCGCAATCTTAAAGGTAAGTCTGTTATTCATTCGATTGAGAAAAGCACAGACAATATTACGATTGCAAAAGAATTTATTGCAAAGTCAGGACTAATGGATAAAATCAAAGTGCTGGAAGGTGATGCAATAAATGTCATGCCGCAATTAAAAAAGAAATACGATTTAATTTTTCTTGATGCAGATAAGGAAGATTACAAAAGATTATTTGATTATTCTCTCGTCCTGCTGCGTAAAGGAGGAATTCTGGTTGTTGATAATTTATTATGGCACGGCTATGCAGCTTCAAATAGGATACCTCCGCAATATAAAGAATCAACAAAACATATCCGGGAATTCAATTCCTTATTTATGAACCAGCCGAATCTTAAAACTTCAATTATTCCCGTCGGTGATGGTTTAGGTGTCGGAGTAAAATTTTAACATGATATTAGTATGAATTTAAATGATAAGAATTTTTTAAAGGAAGTTGAAGACTACACGGACAGCTTGCTTTTGAAGAAAGATGATATTAAAAAAATAATTGAATTGGCGGTTGCTGCAAATAAAATTGAAGAATTCGAAAAATTAATATTCACAGCCAAATACGTTTGTGGAATGATGCGGGTTGTTAAGAATGCTCCAGCTATACCTGAAGTAAGCAGTATAG
>CAZLJI010000300.1:0-3894 GCA_964559565.1 uncultured Ignavibacteriaceae bacterium
TAACCAAAAGATTGCATCTTCCGCTAAGAAGCTAGACCATTGAAATCCTCTTTGCCTCATCCGAAGAGCCATGCCATTCCTTGAAAGATTTGTTGTATCTGGTCTGAAGTTCCCATTAAACTCGTCATCCCAATCATCATCAGCCTCAAAGAAAGATTCCTGATCAGCATTTTGTATACCTCTTCCAAAATATCCAAACCACTGGGTGGTTCCGTTTTCATCTTTCCAATTTCTTGCAATAGGATCATTCCAACCTTCAACTGGCCAGGTTTCAGGTAAGTGACTCATAGCAACACCTTTCACATTTGGATTTCTGAATCCGGGTGTTGGATTCCAGCCCCAGAAATATCCGCTTGGGTGTTTCTCATCAAACTGACCCCTTCTTGGTCCGCGGGAAATTACAACTGACTGCAGTGTATCATTTAAAGAATTAATGAATTCTACACCAATCAATGGAATGCAATCACCAATGTAATTCTCACCTGAACCTAGTGGCCATTCACCTCTGATATCAATACCGGTATTAACACCAGCTATCTGCCCATCATTGTAGTATGTTATACCTGCTCTGTTGCCGGTATGATAGCCAATTGTTAGTAAAGATGGATCACTTGTGCGTTGCGCAAAGCTAGTTGACCCAAAGATTATTAATATTAAGATATATAGTTTCTTCATAATTCCCTTTACGAAAAATTAAAAGTTTAATCCTAACCCGATTTCGATTCTTCTTGGTTCAGAGAAGAAAGTGGGATTAGTATACAACTCATCTAACGTATTGTTATATAGAGTTGGATTAATGTTTTGTGCTTCCAGCTTATCAAAAGTAAAATAAGGATCGCCAGTATCTGTGTAAATGTTCACAGGATTATCAAAATCAAATAAGTTAAACACTCTTAAAAAGATTGTCATAACAGTAGTCGAAATTTCAAAATCTTTGTACACTCTTAAATCCACGTTAATGATATTTGGTTTAATATCGCTGTTACGAGGAAAAGCATTCTGAGTGACTCTCGTGTTCTTATTCACCGCCGGTGTGTATGGCTGGCCGGAAAAGAAATTACCAATAACCGAAAATCCCCAATCCTTTGGTTGTGTATAAGCTATTGATAAGTTAACTGTATGTGTTTGATCCCAGTTGAGGGGGGCGATAATAGTTTCTGGTAATGCACCGCCAAGTGCAGCATTTCTTGAATCGGCTGGATCAGATGAATTTCCTTTAGTGTCTGAGAAAGTATAATCAATATAAGCTGCTAATCCACCTGAAAATCTTTTAGAAAATTTCAGAACAAAACCTCTCGCATAACCAAAATCTGAATTTATGTACTGGCTGTATGTTTGGGCGCCGCCAAATACAACGATATCCTGTGTTTGAGTGCCGGTCAGATTTCTGAAATCTTCAAAGAAAATTGTTGCATCCACTGACATATCATCACCAATTTGCTGCTGCACACCAATTTCACCCTTAACTGTCTTCTGCGGTTCAAGATCTGCATTACCAAACAACCCGGCGTTTCCGGAATTAACTCCCAGCTTGAATCTCGGATTTTGATACAGATATTCATAGCGAGGAAGCTGCAAAAAGTGTCCGTAAGAAAAATGAACAACACCATTGGCTGAAATCGGAAATGCTAAACCAACGCGAGGACTTACCTGAGTTTTTGAGGAAGCATCTTTATACCAGTAGGCTTCTCTTTCCTGAAGGGTCTTGGTTGTTTCTCCCGGATCCTGAACACCATTTCCATTCAAATCATTAAATCTGTTATTTGGTTTAACTGGATTGTAAATATTTGGATCGTCTATTGTGTACCTTATTCCGCCATCGGACAAGTCATCATTGAGTACGACACCATCTGGTTGAAAATGATCTACTCTCAGTCCCAAATTAAAGATGAGATTAAATGCTTCGAACTTAGATTGTACATATCCTGAAATTTCATTCGGTTCATGCTGATATGTATCATAGTCTGTAGAGGTAAACGAAGGTAATTCAACATTATAAGGAGTTACTTTATTTCCATTTTCATCAAGCATTGGTATCAGGTTAATATTTTCGAGATATATTTGATTATATCTATAATCTCCACCAAACTGCAAGTTTATTTCCTGGTTTAACTGAGTTGTCCAATCTAGTTTAGCACCGTATGTCCCGGTGTTTCTAACAAAGCGGTTATTATTTGTACCGCCAACTGCAAAACTATATGGTGGAGTTACTACAGTTGAATTATCTTCGTAGTTTGTCGGCTTTGCAGAATTACCTGTATAGATATCCTCAAAAAGATATTGACGATAATCCTTGAATGAGTAGCTTAAGTTTAATGTATAAAAGCTGCTGGTTGAAACAGCATGATTAATTGCAAAAATATTTGTAAAAGATTTATTGAATCTCAGAAGATTATTATCAGGCGTAAGCTTATAGAAATGATCGTAATCCTGATAGTCTCTCTGCTCAAGAAGATAGTTGTAACTTAGTTTCAATCCCTGGAATAATCTATAAGTTACTTTACCCTGTCCGTAAATTCTTTCATCTTCATTCATTGATACGGCTGCACGATCACCATTCTGCTGAACTTCAAGCTCCTGGGTTTGCGGATTTTCAATTGCTCTGTCACTAATCAGATACTCTCTTCTTCCGTATAAGGAACCAGAATTAAAATAATATCTCCCATTAATAAAAAAGAATAAATTGTCCTCAATGATGGGCCCACTTAGACTTCCCTCAAAATTTCGTATACCAACAGGAGAAATGGCATCAATATTTTCAAAGACTTCTGTCTTATCAGATAAATAATCCCCAGAATATGCCTGTATGTTACCGGCGAAACTATTACTTCCATCTTTTGTAACTAAATTTACGACACCAGATTGTGCCTGACCGTATTCAGCATTAAATGCACCACTAATAACCTGTAATTCCTGAATTGCATTCTGATTTACATTCATAGCACTGCTTCCATCATAAACATCAGTTACTGAAACTCCATCTATTTGATAAGAAATTTGATTTGCTCTTCCACCTCTGATGTGAATGTCACCTCCCGGGGAAACAACCACACCAGCCTGAAGTCTCAACACATCCTGCACCTCAGCTACTGGTAATTGTGATATGACATCATCACCGACAATGGCCGTAGTTGAAGTTAAGTCCATGCGAACAAGAGGTTTGGTAGCAATTACAACCACTTCCTCACCTAATTCAACAGATGCTTCGGTTAGCTGAAAGTCGATTGTAGTAGTCAAATCAATGGATACTTTTACGTCCTGGTATGACACGCTGTTATATCCAATTGCAGAAGCTTTCAAAACGTAGTTTCCCGGCGGAATATTAATAATTGAATAGTAACCATCAATGTCCGTTGCAGCTCCCAGAGTGGTGCCCATAATCACGACGTTTACAAAGGGAAGTGGTTCGCCGGTTGAAGTGTCAGTAACACGACCTGCTAGTCTTCCGGTCGTTCCGGCAAAAGCAATTTGGTTAGAAAAAATTAATAGGGAAAGAAAAATCTGTGAAATTATTTTCATAAGAAACTCCTTCTTAACATTCTTGCCATAACTGGTTTAATGCAATAAAAAACTTTAGGGAAACACTACCCTTTAACATACTTTTGAAAAGATCTTAACCTGAAGAGAGAATTTTCTGTGACTCTTTACGGCGGAATATTTATAGTCATCCATTCCAAAAAAGATGGATGGTTATAAGATAAAAGGATAGTTTTATTCTTTAAGAAATTAATTTATTGAATTGCAGTAAAGATTTTCTAACGGATGCTCCAGGTTTAGTGCAAAATTACAAGCTAATGCTTGACCACTTTAATAATAACATTTAGAACACATGCAATATTAATATCATTTTTTACTATCAGCAAATTAAAACAATTGGATACGGTTTTTGTACTT
>CAZLJI010000301.1:0-3884 GCA_964559565.1 uncultured Ignavibacteriaceae bacterium
AACAACAAATAGCAAAATAATTATTATAGGATTATACAAACCTGCAAACGATGGAATGCTCATTCCTGAAGCTTCAACCACCGGATAAATGAAATACTTAAGCGGTAAGGCTACTGCTAAAATTCCAAAAACAACACAAAGCAACGATAAAATTCCAGTTGACAGCCACTGATTAACCGGAGCTTCTTTAACATCTTTATAAATATCAGGTCTTCTTCCAAGAAAAGCTGCGTGCAAGAATTTCATAAAGCTTGCGAGTGTAAGTGCACTTCCAAATACAGCAATGATTATGCAGGCAAGAAGCCATAATTGATAACCGGCACCAAGCGTTGAAGTTTTTTCAATCAATCCCTGGTAAATCATCCACTTGGAAAAGAATCCATTAAATGGTGGAATACCAGAAATTGATAACGCGCCAATTAAAGCCATAAGAAATGTGATGGGCATATTTTTCCCCAGACCACCAAGATAATCAAGCTCAGCTGTTCCGGCCCTTTTCTCGACTGAACCAAATGACAAAAACAAATTAGACTTATAGATTGTATGATTAATCATATGAAACAGCCCACCTGCAAATGCAAGAACGCTACCGCTAGCAACACCCATTACCATATAACCAACCTGGCTAACAGCATGATAACCAAGCAATCTGTATCCGTTATGCTGAATCATTGCCATCATCACTGCAGATATCACCGTTAATGCACCAAGTGAAATCAATATCATATTTATCAAAGGATAAACAACGAACAATGAAGTAAGCATTTTTGCAAGCAGAAATATTCCAAGCAACTTATCAAGTGATGCCGGCAGAAATGCAGCACTTTCTACAGGAGAATTTTGACTGAAATCCGGAACCCAGGTATGAAGTGGAAAAGCACCGGCTTTGGCAAATGCAGCAATCAATAAAAAGATAAATGCTGCGTGTGCAAACTCACCCTGCAAAGGAATCTGCGGATTATTCAATGACCATCCAGTTGCTGGCGAGAGCAGCCACATTAATACCAAACCCATTAATAAAAATGCATCGCTTCCGCCAATGATTATAAAAGTTTTCTTTGCTGCTTTCGGTGCATCGAGGGTTTTTCCCATTGTAGCGAAAAGATAAAGTGTTAATCCGCTCAATCCCCAGAAAATCAAAAACGACAAAGCGTGCTCGCTCAAGACAACTGCATTGCAGAATGAAACCGTAATAGGATAAAGGAAGAAAAATCTTTTCTCTGAATTTTTATCCAATCCATTTAGCGAAAAAACCAGAATGATAAAGCTTAGTATTTGAATGAAAGTAACAACAAATAAACCTAACTGGTCTAATGAAAAAATAATCTGACCAAAGTAAGCAAATGAATCCATTGGTCTTTGATAGAACAAATAAACCATTACCAGTCCGAAAGCAAGAGCAAAAAATGTTAAAACTTTCCGTAAGAATGCAGGAAGGGAAAGATTAACAAAACCAACAGCAAGCGGGAGAATTAGAAACAGCAGTAGTTCGTTGATTATCATTTCATTTGCCTCCTGAGCTCTTCAGTTTTTTCGCGTGAGAGTTTCATAAGATCCAATTGATAGGGTTCGTTATGTTTATCCCGAATTTTTAATGATCTCTCTGTGCAACAATAACAAGGATCAACAGCAGCGAGAGTTATCAGTGCATCTGCAACCGGAATGCCTTTGCACGATGCTTTGAATGTGGGAATGTTTACATAACTTGGTGCGCGGACTTTATGTCTAAGCGGCCTGTTTGTTCCATCAGTTCTTACATAATGAAAAACTTCTCCGCGCGGTGCTTCATATCTTCCAATTCCTTCTCCGGGAGAAATTTCTTTTACATTATTGATGATACCGCCGTTTACTGTTTTTAACTTTTCAAGACACTGCTTGCAGATTTTAATTGATTCAAAAGTTTCGAGAAGTCTTACAACTGTTTTGTCAAATACATCACCGTTTTCCGTAACGATTATTTTGAAGTCAACCAGATCATAAGCATCAGTTGGTTCATCTTTTCTCACATCAACCGGAACTCCTGAAGCACGAGCCGTTGGACCGACAGCACAAAAATCAATCGCATCTTTTTTAGTGAGAACTCCTACTCCCTTCAATCTTGATTTCAGAACCGGATCATCGGTAGCTGCTTTTGCTATCATTTCAATTTTCTTTTCAATCTCATCCATAGTATCCAACAGACTGCTTACTTTAGAAGGATCGATATCTTTTGCAACTCCACCGACACGCATCATTCCGTAATGATTCCTATTACCTGAAATTATTTCAAACATCTGAAGAACAGGTTCTCTGTATTTCCACGCCCACATCCAGAGAGTATCGTAACCGATGAAGTGTCCTGCAAGTCCAAGCCATAATAGATGGCTGTGAATCCTTTCCAGTTCACCGACAAAAGTTCTGATATATCTGGCACGAAGAGGAATTTCTGTGTTGTTTACATCCTCAATTGCATGAACACAGGCTATAGGATGAGATGTTGAACAAATTCCACAAATTCTTTCAACAAGGTATATTGATTGCGTAAATGTTTTCGATTCTGAAATAAATTCATGACCGCGATGCATCCATCCAATCTCAAGATCAATATCAACAACTGTTTCACCATCAACCTGAAGAGTGAAATATTCTGCTTCCTCAAGTAAAGGATGATACGGACCAACCGGTATTATATTTTTATCCATTGCTTCTCCATTTTCTAAGAGGCACTTTAATATTTTGTGGATGATTCCCAGTTAAAAGCGGTTCTGGTCTTGGATGACCTTCGAAAGTTATTCCAAGCATTTCGGCCATTTCTCTTTCAATCCATTCGGCACCGCGAAAGATCGGAGTGATTGAATTCATCTTCGGATTTTTTTTATCCGGCATCACAACTCTGGGACAGTAATATTCCCCCGTTTTATCATGCGAGAAATGATAGAGAACTTCTATTCCTCTATAAGTTTCAGTTGCTGTCGCTGTAGATAATCTGCAGCCAAGCTTGTTGAAAAGATAATCGGCTACTTCTTTTATGTTTTTATTCTCGACTTCAAAATAGAGCCGTTTAGGTTTTTCAATTTTTGATATAATTTTATTTCCCATCAAAGAAATAAACTCGTTGTAGTTATGCATTTAACACCCCCACAAGTTTTACTACACCTTCAATCATTGCTTCTGGTTTTGGCGGGCAGCCGGGAATATATAAGTCAATCGGGATAACATCTTCCCTTTTTTTAGAAATATTATAGCTTGCATTGAAGCAGCATCCTGAAGCAGGACAGGAACCAACTCCAACCACAAAGCATGGTTTTGCTGCCTGTTCGTAAATCTTTTTAACCTGTGGTGCAACTTTCTGATTGATAACTCCGCTAAGTAAAATTACATCGGCGTGTCGAACTGAACCGACAAGCTTAATTCCAAATCTTTCAATATCATACTTCGGAGTAAGCAGATCGAGAATTTCAATATCGCAGTTATTGCAAGGCGATGCGCTCATATGAAAAACCCAGATTGATTTTGCAAGCCGTTTATTATACCAGCTCATAATTATTCCTTAAAGATTTTATATTTCCAATTATTAAATCAGAAGAACAAATTTGTCAGTCTGAGCTCGTCGAAGACTGACGTTTCACTACTTTGTCACACTTCGACAAGCTCAGCGTGACAATTAAAATTGCTTCGTCATCCTTTCAATACAGGATTCCTCGCAATGACTTTCCTTCTAATACCCAAACACAGCCAGCACTATCGCCACAAGCGTTAATGGTGTTGCATACTTCCAGAAGAAGTTAAGTGCTGTATCAATTCTTATTCTCGGATTTGTGTTTTTGATAATGATCATCAAAACAACTATCAATAAATATTTAAGAGCGCTCCAGAGAATTTCTATTCCATTTAAACTAAGGCCG
>CAZLJI010000302.1:0-3864 GCA_964559565.1 uncultured Ignavibacteriaceae bacterium
ATGAAGAGGGTCGTCCACCCTATCATCCATCGGTATTGCTGAAGCTGTATCTATATGGATACAGGTATGGTATAAGAACAAGCAGGAAGCTGGAACGCGAGGCACAAACCAACATGGAGGCTATGTGGCTGTTGGAAGGACTACGGCCAAAGTATAAAACCATTGCAAATTTCAGGAAAGACCACTCCAAAGCCTTTCGGGAAGTTTTTAGAAGGTTCGTGTGTTTGCTCAAAGAATGGAACCTTGTAGAAGGAGAAACAGTAGCCATTGATTCCTTCAAGATCAGGGGAAGCAATTCGCTGAAAAACAACTTTAACGAAAAGAAACTCAAACAGCACCTGGCTTATATCGATGCCCAAATAAATGAATACGAGGCCCAACTGGATGCTGCCGATAAATTGGAGGATAAAAAAGCGATACAGGAGAAAATAGAGGAACGAAAAGAAAAACAAGCAAAATATACAAGGATAAACGAAGAACTTGATCAGAGCGGGGAGGAACAAATTTCACTGACAGATCCGGATTCAAGGGCCGTGATCCTGCTGCGCAATGTTATAAATGTTGGTTACAAGGTCCAGGCCTCTTCCGATTCAAAGCATAAGTTCCTTACCGAATACTCTACCGGAAGCGTTAATGACTCACATGCACTGGCTGAAATCGGCATCGCTACTAAAGAACTACTGGGCGTAGAACAGTTGACAGTGTTGGCCGATAAAGGGTATCATACCGGTGCAGAATTGAGTAAATGCAAGTTACATGATATCACCACTTATGTCTCCCCAAAGGCCCCGGCTACCAAAGACATTGGATTGTACCCCATCACATCCTTTACCTATGACCCTGAAAAAGATGTGTATATCTGTCCACAGGGGCATCCGATGACAACCAATAATACATGGCACAATCACAGCGACAAAAGAAAGAATAAACAGGGAGCGTATCGTTTCAGGAGATTCAATACACCTGTATGCAAAACCTGTGCAAGCCGGAATTTATGCACACAAAGCTATAACAATGGCAGGTATATTGACCGCAGTGAATATGCTGATATTGTAGAAGAGAACATGATACGGGTGCAAAACAATCCCGACTATTACCGCAAAAGACAGCAGATCACCGAACATATGTTCGGCACACTTAAACGACAACGCGGGTTTACCTTCACCCTGATGCGGGGCAAGGAAAAAGTGCTGGGCGAAGTGGGACTCATGTTTATCGGGTATAACTTAAGCCGCTGCATTTCTGTCATTGGAGCCGAAAAGCTCATTGCAGCTCTCAGAGAGCACTGTTTACATAGTCTGTTGATCGGTTTCGGGCTTGTTTTAAGACATTTTAAGCAGTTAAGGGAAAAATGTAAATCTTCAGACAGATTCAGTCTGCAAAAATCTTTTGGCTTGTATGGAGCTCTGTTAAACTCATATGGATTATCTTTAGTTGGAAAATGAGTTTTTACACAGACTCCCGTTAGGTGTTATTGCTGTTCCCCGCATCTTAAAATCTACTTTCATTTTTTTTGCATCTGTTACCAAATTTTGGTAACTTTGGAAAAACATCTAAAATCATGGGTAAGAACACATCAATTTCGCTGGGGGATCATTTTGAAGATTTTATTCAAAGAGAAATATCCAATGGAAGATACAGCTCAGCATCAGAAGTAGTTAGAACGGCTCTAAGATTGCTGGAAGCCGAAGAGAATAAGGTTAAGTTTATTAGACAGGCTCTTGAGGATGGTGAAAATAGTGGTTTCATCGAGAATTTCGATAGAGAAAAGTATCTCCATTCCTTGCACAAAAAACACATATAGGTTTGAAATATAAAATAAGTCAAAGAGCTCTTCAAGACTTGAATGAAATCTGGCAATATACTTATGCAAATTGGTCGATAGTTCAGGCAGATAGGTACTACAATTTAATTCTTGACCAAATAGAGTTTTTATCGAAGGAGGTTTATAATGGAATATCCAGAGATTATATTAAAACTGGTTATCGATCTATTACCATCAAATCTCATATAGTTTTCTATAAAATCTCAGATGACAATGTTATGGAAGTTGTAAGGATATTACATAAAATGGTGGACATAGAAACAAAACTAAAGGAATAAGGCAACAAACACCTAACAAACGATATAAGTAATATGCTTTGTCACAACTTTTGCTGACATGGATTCAATCATTTGAAAAACTATTCGTAAATTCATTCTTCTAACAAAGTTCAACATTGGCAAAAGTAGCGCCAACCCATCCTATCGTCGGGGACACATACTACTCATATCGTTGAACGTTAGGCCATATAGCGCTTCACAATATAGCTCTATTCTTAAAAATGATTATTTTAGCTAAAATTCCACATACTAAAGCATGATAACAAAAACACAAATAATCAATTCACTTGATAAATTGCCTGAAAATGTATCAATAGATCAAGTAATCGAACATTTGATATTTATTGAGAAAGTCCAAAAGGGCCAGCTTGATTCAGCGAGCGGAAATGTTTACACCAAAGAAGAGGCTAAGGAGAAGCTGAAAAAATGGTTGAAGTAATCTGGACTAATAATGCAATCGAAGATCTAAATGAAATTGGTGATTATATCGCCAAAGATTCCATTCGATATGCGGTAAAAACCGTAGAAGATTTATTCTATTCGACCGAAATCCTTGAAAGTCATCCCAAAGCAGGTCCAGTTGTTGAAGAATTATCAAATGAAGCAATTCGTCAATTAATCATAGGTAATTTTAGAATTATATAGAAATCATGAGTTCATCCAGGATAGACATTCTTACTGTTCACCGAACATCCAGATTAATTGAAAACACATTGAAGTTAGACTAAACCTACGATACTTATTACGTACCCATTTGGTTAAACGAATGTGCAGTACTCTAAACAATTTGCGCATTCCAGACATTCGGAATTTACCATAGTAGTTAAGCCAACCTCGTATTTTGAGTTAATAAGTTCAGCGATTCCACTTATTGGGAAGTGTACCCAGCGATGAATCTTCATCTTCCGTATCTCGTCTGTTATTCTACTTATACTCTTTTGACTGATGGTGGGTGAAAAAACCATCCGGATCTTACCCCTCTTCATCTCCATACGGGGCTTGAAGGTAAATCCCAGAAAATCAAACTTCTGATATTTCACCTTAAACGGTACGCGGAGCTTCTGATTTCTTCGGCAATAGACTATCTTAGTTTTCTTGCTATTTAATTCTAATTTGCAAGTCCTAAAATCCCAACGTTTCATACCGCTGACCGTTAGCTTTCATTTAAAAGTAAACATAAACATTGACTTTACTAATTCATTTGTCAATATATAGATTGACTTTATGTTTGCGTTTGTCAACTAATACATTTACATTTGTTGTTAATTAATGTATAAAACTTCTCGATATGAGAAATCAAAGAAATCTTTTAGTAGAACAACTAGACCGTAAATTGCTATCATTTAAAGGCTCTGAAAAGGTTATTATTCCTGAGAAAGGATGGGTAAATACTATAAGAGCTACAATAAATATGACTCTGGAACAATTAGGGAATAAGCTAAATATGACAAAGCAAGGGGTTAAGAGAATAGAAGAAAGTGAAGCTGCTGGGACAATAACAATAAAATCTTTGAAAGAGGTTGGCAATGCATTAGAAATGAAATTCGTTTATGGCTTCGTTCCTATTGATGGGTCAATAAATTCTCTTCTCGAGCGAAAATCGAGAATCCTCGCTGAAAAGATAATATTAAGAACAAACCAAAACATGATGCTTGAAGATCAAGCAATTGAAAAGAGTAAACTTAAAGCAGCAATTGATGACCTTTCAAAAGAAATTAAATCAGAATTAGATGAAATTAATAAAAAGAAAATTGAGATGAA
>CAZLJI010000303.1:0-3857 GCA_964559565.1 uncultured Ignavibacteriaceae bacterium
TAATTTTTGATTGGAGGGTTGATTTTACTCCTGTTGTAATTCAGATTTTGGTAAGTACCAATATGAACTATTTTAACCTCAATTTTCAAAAATTAAATCAAAACTATGTAACACAATTTGACACCATAACCGGCATGCCACGAGACCTTTCATTTCCTGTTGACAGTATTATTAATTTTCGATTCTTTTTCAAAAACCATGAAACTGTTCCTTATGAATTGTATTTGAAAAAAGAGAATAACTTCCAAATGCTGCATTATAAAATCCAGTTGTCAGCGAATTCAGTGCGTATGCACCAACTCCAGTGTTTTGTGATGCATAGTAGGAAAGCGGACCTCCTCCAAGAGTGAAGTTACCTGCATCTATTCCTAAAAAAGTATTGTTTCCATCTGTGTCAGGTGCTCGGTAGTTATGCAGGAACCTAACTCCATTTTTTGTAATATTACCACTTGCGAGACTTGATGTACTATCTGCCCCAAGCTCAAGGTTTCGTAAAATAATCGCATTACCTGTTGTTTGTTCAACCCGCACAAAATTATTTGATCCATCTTTTACAATGAAAGATCCTCCTGTGCCTAGCGTGTTATTTATACTGCCTGTTTGTGCAAATAAAGAGACAACCGAAATGCAACAAATAAGCAATAAGTTCAAAAACATTTTCATTTTAATTTCCTTTTATTGAAATAATAATTCATTTTTCTAATGCGATATTCAAACCGTTATCTTCTGAGTTTGATACTTGAGTTAAAAGAGATTTGATTTTGTTTTCTATTTGCTCTGAAATAGTCAACTGAACTTCTTCAATTTCTTTTTTGAGAGATTCATTTTGTTTTGCAAGTTCCTGGTTGAATAGAACGAGTTCATCATTCTTTTGTTTTAACTCCTGAACTGCTTTTACAATCACTGGCAGCAGATTGCCATAATTTGCCTCCCATTTATCTGGATTGTTTTTTAACACAAGGTTCAGCCATTCTGCGTGTTCAGTATTTTGTAAAGAATCAAATTCCTGCGCGATAAACCCTGCTGTTGGATGATCCTGAATTTTACTTCCATCTGAAATTCCGTTTTCATACCATTCTCTTCTGTCCCAATTAAATTCTCTTGGTTTAACTTTCATCAAAAAATCTAATCCAAGCGATAAATCTTTGATATTCTTTTTATCGCGGACATCAGACAATGACGTAATCGTTTGAACATTGCAACGCAATATCTGAATTGAACCATTCCCAAGAACAACTTCATTTGCAGCAACACCTGTTGACGGTTGAGCGTCATAACCAAGAAGAACTAAGTTTATACCCGATGAAACATTCACACCAGCATTAAACCCCAATGCGGTATTTAAACTGTTGGTAGCACCACTTAAAGCAAACGTTCCAATTGCACAGTTTCCATTACCAATTGCATTTGAAGATAGAGCAAGCTCCCCGACTGCTGTATTATAGAATCCATTGGAGTTTTGCTGTAATGATGCATGTCCGACTGCAGTATTTCTGTAACCTGTAATATTGTTTTCCAACGATGACCAGCCGATAGCAGTATTGGAATAACCTGAATTGTTAGTAAATAATGATTTGTAACCCATAGCAGTGTTTTCACTGCCACCAATGTTTTCATACAACGCATAGTTTCCAATTGCCGTGTTAAAATTTCCACCAACATTTTTAAATAAAGGGCAGTAGCCCAACGCCGCATTATCATAACCAATTGTGTTTGAATACAAACTTGCACTGCCTACAGCAGTATTACTATAACCGGTAGATAGGGATCTTAGCGAATTTGATCCAACTCCAACATTATAACTTGATTGAAAGGTTGCTGATCCACCGCCCATTGTGAAATTTCCTGCTTCAAGACCAATGAAAAGGTTATTAAACTCAGATACATTTGGTGCAAAGTTGTGCATAAATCTTTTATTGTTTTTAGTTATTACTCCAATCTCAGAAATAGAATTATCGAGGTTTCCTAGTTCAAGGTTTCTTAAAAAAATTGAATTGCCGGTAGACTGATCAACCCGCAGGTAATTATTGGCTCCATCCTTTACAATGAAAGAGCCTCCCGTACCTAATGTGTTATTTATACTTCCTGTTTGCGCGTCTACAAATACAGCAAACAGCATGAGCAACGACAATATGTTTCTGATTTTCATTTTATATTCTCCATTTTTGATTTTGAATTACTTCAAAGGACTTGTCCGCTTTAATGCTAACGAAGGAGGATCATCTTCTTAGTTTCAATCAAAGATCCTGCTTGAAGTTTATAGAAATAAATTCCGCTTGATAATCCTGCAGCGTTAAATTTTACTTCATAGCTACCCGATGGTTTTTCTTCGTTGACGAGTGTTGCGACTTCGTTGCCAAGAACATCATAAACTTTTAAGGATACACGAGACCCTTCGACTTCGCTCAGGGTGACAGATGGAACTGTGCACCTAATACTAGTAGAAGGATTAAATGGGTTTGGGTAATTCTGTTCTAATGTAAAAGTGGCTGGTGAGTTTATATTATCATTTTCAATTGATGTTGTTGATTCCGAACTGCGGTAAACACCATAGTTCAAAGTTCCTGCAAAGACATAACCATTTTCATCAACTGCAAGGGAATTAATATAAGCATCAGGTAATCCGGTGCTGATTTCTGTCCAGTTATCTCCATTATTTGTTGAGCGATATACCTTATCAGTTGACACATATACGAAACCATTTTTGTCAAACGTAACATCTCTAACTTGGAAATCTGTAATTTGTGTCCAGTTATTGCCATTATCTAATGAGCGAAACAGTCCAACATCAGTTCCTGCAAAGATGACTCCATTAGAGTTAATCTCTAAAACTTTCAACCAATTATTTTGAAAGCTAATAAGTAACCAGGTTGCTCCATTATCTGTGGATCTATAAACACCTTGTGTATAGGCAGCAACAAAAATGTGATTGTATGGATTGATTGCAACTGTAGCAACTTCCTGAGCAAATGGTAAGTTAATCGCGGTCCAGTTAACACCATTATCTTCAGAGCGCATTAACTTTGTATATGCACCAGCATAAATATCTCCGGCTGAATTAACTGCAAGAGGCCCGATGTAAGAAGAACCTGTCTGACTAGATCCTAATGATTGTTCCCAGTTTTCTCCGCCATCTGATGAACGATATACTTCAGATTCCCAGTAACCAACTGACGCGAATAAATAACCTGCAGAGTTTTCTTTAATATCATTAATATTTCCATCAGTAAATCCCTTAATACTTATTCCATTATTGATTGTTACCCAGTTATTGCCTTGGTCATCAGATCGATAGAGACCGCCAAAAAAGGTACCTGCAAATATTTTATTATCATTACTGGATAATATTGTGTTTATACTTGAGTGAATAAGATCATTATTGATATTCGCCCAACTGTCTCCATTATTAGTCGAGCTGAAGATTCCAGAATTTGTTGCTAGGTATAATTTATCGTTATCATTGATGTGTAATGAATTGGCAGATTTAAGATCTAGTCCATTATTTATTTCTACCCAATTTGCACCCTCATCAGTTGAACGGAAAATTCCTCTGCTTTTATCAGGGCAAAATATGTCTCCGTCTGAATTCGCCACTAAATTATCGCTCCAGTCACTGAGAGAAGTTTGCATTGGTGTTGCTAACCAATTGTTTCCACTATCAGTAGAGCGATAAACAGTTGCTACTTCTCCCGAAAGAAAAATCGGAACAAACAATGAGTTATTTTTATTGACAACAATTTTATCAGAAGATTCAAACAGTGGTAAACCATTATTTATTACTGTCCAGCTATCACCATTATTTGTAGAACGATAAAGCGTTCCACCTGATCCAACGGAACTTGCACTTGAATAAATAA
>CAZLJI010000304.1:0-3856 GCA_964559565.1 uncultured Ignavibacteriaceae bacterium
GGCTTATCAGGTGCTGTACTTGCGTTGATTTTAATGTGGTGGACGATGTCAGTTGATTATCCGATGATCATCGGCGGCAAACCATATTTTTCTTTACCTGCTTTTATTCCGGTGACATTTGAAGTTACGGTAATTATGGCAACTCTCTCTACGGTTGTTGCTATGTTTGCTTTCTTCTTTGGTCTGCCCAGAAATTCTCACGCATTGCACGATACAGACTATATGAAAAAAGTATCGCGTGATCATTATGGAATAGTAATAGAAGCAATTGATCCTAAGTTTGATGAAAATGCTACGCTTCAACTGTTGAAAGACTTGAAGCCAATTTCTACTGAGATAATTTATCATCCGGAAAAAGAAAACTATCCAATCTTTGAACCAAGATTCATTACGCTTCTGGTTGGAGTTGCTGTTGTTGTTTCGATTGGTACATATTTAATGCTGAATAAACTTGTATATATAGTACCTTTTGACTGGATGGAAAATCAAGCGAAAGTTATTCCACAAAGCGGGAGTGAGTTTTTTGCTGATGGAAGAGGAATGAGACTTCCTGTTGAAGGTTCAGTTGCTAAAGGATTTATCCCGTATCCTTTTGAAGGTCAAACAAATCCCACAGAAGTTTTATCAAATCCTTTCATCCCCACTAAAGAAAATTTAGAACTCGGGCAAAGAAAATTTTTAACTTACTGCAGCCCGTGTCATGGAAATTACGGAGATGGTGATAGCAGATTGGCAGGACAATTCCCAAATCCGCCAACACTGCATTCAGAACGCGCAAGAAATTTCGCGGATGGAATGATCTATCATATAATTACGGTTGGACAAAATGTAATGCCTTCTTACGCTTCCCAGGTCACCAGAGATGAAAGATGGGCTATTGTAAATTATATACGAGCTTTACAGAGAGCAAAGAATGCTACAGATGCAGATCTCAAATTGGTTAAAGCGGAGTAAATCTTAAATGCATAACAACGAATTTAAATATCAGAGAAAAGATTTACCGTCCAGCATTTCAAAAATTGGAATGGTGCTTCTTGTTGTTGGAATAGTTCTCGGTGTTGCTGCATTTTTTGTAGATCACACGAGAGCCGTTTATAATTATCTGATTGCCTTTACTTTTATGATAAGCATTGGTGTTGGTGCTCTATTCCTCATATCGCTTGAATATATTGTCGGTGCAGATTGGAGCGTTCCGATTAGAAGAGTCGTTGAGTTCTTTGCAGCAGTGATTCCATTACTTGCGCTGCTTGTTATTCCATTATTACTAAATGTCGGTGAATTATTTCACTGGTCTCATGCTGATGCTGTTACTGAAGATAAAATTTTAACTGCAAAAGCTCCATATCTGAATGTTACATTTTTCATAATAAGAGTTTTTGTACTAATCGGTTTGTGGTCGTTGTTCTACTTCTTCTTTATCAGAAATTCAAAAAAACAGGATACGTCCAAAGATCAAAAGCTTACTACTATTAATATCAGATTATCTGCGATCTTCATTCCGATCTTTGCATTTACAATCACCATTTCTGCAATTGACTGGCTGATGAGCATAGAACCTCACTGGTTCTCAACAATTATCGGTGTTTACTTTTTTGCAGGTACTGTTATCGCTGCTCTTGCTGCGGTTACTCTTGCCACAGTTTTATTAAAAGAGAACGGATATCTCCATCCTGCAATGACCAATGATCATCTATATAGTCTCGGTGCATTGTTGTTCGCATTCGTGAACTTCTGGGGTTACATTGCATTCTCACAATACATGTTGATCTGGTATGCCGATTTGCCTGAAGAAACTTTCTGGTTCATGCAAAAGTGGGAAGGTAGCTGGGCAATCTTTTCAATTGGATTGATCATTATTAAATTTCTTGTGCCATACATTGTTTTAGTATCGCAGCCTGCAAAGATGGATCCGAAGAAGTTGAAGTTTATTTCTGTGTGGCTGTTGTTTGCTCATCTTTATGATCTCTTCTGGTTTGTTATGCCGGAGATGGAAGAATTATCAGGTGGTTATTCGTTCAGCTGGATTGATCTGGTTTTTCCAATTGCCGCAGTTGGATTAATAATTTTAGTTTTTAATATGAAAGCGAAAAAAGAAAATCTTATACCTATCGGCGATCCAAAATTACAACGAGGATTAGATTTTCATTTATAAAATTTTATGGAACAATTAAAAAAAATAATATCTGATTTTATAAAGAATTTAAAAGAGAATCCCGGGACTATCTTTGGATTTCTCTATCCTTACATTTTGACAATTATTGTAATAATTGGTTTATACTATGTAGCAAACGTTGGTAATATTGCTTTAAATAAAACGTCCGCGTTTGTTCCTGACACAACGGTAATTGCTGATCTTCCCGTGGTTCAGGCAAGGACTGTTCCTCCAGTTGATATTTTCAAAATGAAAGATCCGACAGACGAATTAATTCAAAAAGGAAAAGAACTTTATACTACTAATTGTGCATCCTGCCATAATGAAACTGGTGCTGGTGGTGGTCCTGCCGCTGTTGGGATGAATCCTGCTCCAAGAAATTTTACAAGTCCTGATGGATGGAAGAACGGAAGAACTCTCAGTGCAATTTACACAACCCTTGAAGAGGGCATTGAAGGCAGTTCGATGATATCGTACAATTTTCTGACACCAGCAGATAGAATTTCAATTGCACATTACATAAGAAAAGAGTTTATGCCCAATCCGCCAGTTGATACTTATGATGATCTTTCAGCATTAAATTCGCTTTATAATTTATCAGCAGGAATGGAATTACCGGCTCAGATTCCAGTAAGCACTGCAATGGAGATTCTTTCTTTAGAAAATGCACAAAAAACAACCAGGCTTGAAGATGCATTAAAGACTATTGATAGTAATAGATCTATATACTCTGTAAGTTTATTCAAATCTATAGTTGATAATGAAAAGCTTGCACTTTCTTCAATGATAAATTCGGATACCTGGAGAGCAGGAGAAACCGCTTTTACGGATTTTGTAACTGTCAATATGGGTCAAAATGGCTTCAGTCCGAAAGTAAATTACCTTTCTGATGCTGACAGGAATTTAGTGTATAATTATCTAAAGCAGATATTATAATGATGAAGTATTTTATAACCATAATATTAAGTTTAACATTATTTTCAGTTTCTTATTCAAGCAATCAAATTGAAATTGGTGTTGATGAGCAATTGGGAAAAAATATTCCTTTGGATGTTACTTTCAATGATGAAGATGGAAACCCTGTCGTACTTCGGGATCTTATTAATGGTCCTACAGTCGTTGCACTTGTTTATTACCACTGTCCGGGAATATGCAATCCATTGATGTTCGAATTGGCGAATGTAATTAACAAATCTGATCTGGAACCGGGATACGATTATAATGTTGTAGCCATAAGCATTGATGAATTTGAAAATCCGGAAAAAGCAACTGCCAAAAAGAAAGAAATGTTTTCTGGTTTCGATAAAGAAGTTGATTCAAATAGCTGGAGATTCCTAACTGGTTCACTTGCAAATATTAAAACTGTTACTAATGCTGCCGGATTTTACTTTAAGCGGGAAGGATCTGAACTCAGACACGCAGGCACTTTACTTTTTATTGATAAGAATGGAAAGATTTGCCGCTATCTTTTCCCTAGTTATTCTGAGAATCATGGCTATGGCATTCTTCCATTTGATTTCAAGATGGCAGTAATTGAAACTGCTGAAAGCAAAGTAACACCAACAGTTGCAAGGTTTTTAAGATTTTGTTTTAGCTATGACCCTGAAGGGCAGAGATACGCATTAAACTTTACACGAATTTTTGGCGCAGAGATTTTATTATTTGCGGGAATATTTTTCCTCATAATTAAGTTGAAGCCGAAAA
>CAZLJI010000305.1:0-3854 GCA_964559565.1 uncultured Ignavibacteriaceae bacterium
TGATGGTTCTGTTAAATTCAGCTTTTTCAAAATTAAGTTGCTTAAATATTTTTTTATCGCTGAATCCGGATTTGCTCAGCTCAATTGTGCCGACCTTTTCAATAGAAGCGTAAAATTCTTGAATACATTGTTCAATCGCTATTGATGTTCGTTTTTTTAATTCTTCCTTTAAGAGTTCGAGATCTGCTATTATGGTTTCAGGATTTTCAACCGAATTTACAACCAGCTCGGAAATACTTCCCTGACTAAAATTTAATATATATCCTTCATCGTAACTTTCATCGTATTTCCAAAATGCAACTGATTTTTCACTTAGAACTTTGAATATTTCGTGATAAACAGAAGAAAGATTTTTTAATAGTCTATTCCGCAGAAAATAAAGTCCAACAGCTCTCAATCGTATCTGTTGATTCCAATATTTTATTTTGGTTGATTGCTTTTTGACTTTTGGCAGGATAGGACTTATCAATCTTAGAATTAATTGCTGAGATTTGAAAGCGGTGATTTTAACTCTTTTAAATAAAGAAGTTATAAATTTATCTCCTACTAAGTTTTTAAATCTCTCCTCAGACTGCTCAACAACTATTAATGGTTCCAGCTCTAACAACAAATCATCAAGTTGTTTTTCTAAATCAGGAAAGAGATTATTGAAAGCTAAAGTTTCATTTCTTTGATAATGATTATCAATGTGAACATTAACACTTTGGCATATCTTCTTAGCGTTTTCTGTATTGAGAATCATCATTTTCTCATCATAATCAGGAAACGCTTCTCTAAGATCAGTTAGCGTATTAAAAAAATTTATGTATCTGTCTATATTGTCAATTAAAACAGTATCGAATTGCTGCTCGACGGTAGACAAAATTTTACTGTTTAATTCATCCGATAAGTATTTCATTGTTCCAATTTAAATTAAAAAAAATAAAAATACCCATAAAAAAACCTGCCCAAGTTTAATGGGCAGGCTAAATTAAAATAAAAGTATTTCTAATAGGACATAGCGGAAAGAATGCTCAATCCAAATATCGCCATAAAGATTGCGGTCAATATTGCAGCCACGACAAAGTAAACAACTATCAAAATTATAATGCTTACTACAAGGTAACCCACTTTCTTATCCTCAGGCGTCTTCATCAAAGGGGTAAGACCGAGATACATAAGATATAATCCATACAAACCAATCAACCCGGCAAGCCAGCCAATTGATGGTAATATATTAAGTATACCCGCTATCCACATTGGTGTCATCGAATATGCAACTAATTGAACTGCTCTTCCCAGATTTTTTTGAGAACCAAAGCTTGGTGCCAGTAAATCAATTACAAATGCAGCTACAAGAACAGAAAGAAAAGCTGTAAGCAGTTGCACGAGACCCATAGCAATTCCATACGTAAATGATGTAAAACCAAAAATTCCAATCATACCCCACCCAAGAATAACAGCAATCGTAGGGATCAAGGATAGCGGAAGAACATAACCTAAAAGTATTTGTTGTATGTTAGGTTCTTCAGCAGATACAGCATCCCACTCAGTTTTAGGAGTTACGATGATGTTTTTTGCTCGTTCTACAAGGTTCATAAGCTACTCCATTTTATGTTGATGATGATGAAAGACAATAATTCTTTACTCAGAAATTGCACCGGCTTCTTTCATTGCTTCAAGTTTGCCAATATCAATTGCATCAATAGCCGACATTATTACTTGCATCGGAACATTATTACCATTTACAGAAACCATGAATCTACCGGCTACTAAAACTTCAATGCTGCCATACTGATCCTGATTATCATATTTTTCAAAAGCTTTGTGACCTTTATACTTGGTTGTTTTTTCATAACCAGTCTCTGTTTCTTTATCAACATCTGCCATTGCCCAACCCCAGGCAGCTAAGCCGGCAAATCCACTTGTACCCGTGAGATCAGTAATTTCAATATCTATTCGTTGAGAATAATCTTCGTTGTTGTAATCTGCTTCAGCTTTTGAAATTGTGAAACCCATTGCACCACTTTTTTCTCCCTCAGCATTTGTTCTTTTTAAGTCACCCAAATTTTCTGGCAATAACGCTTTTAATTCCCTGAAATCCACGACTTCATATTTTTTTCCCTCTTCCATACTTTTCTGAACCTCTTTCGCTTTATCCACGAAATCATCCAGACTCTTTATACCGGTTTTTTCGTCAGATTTTTGTTTGTCATTTGGCTGGTCGCCTCCTTTGCCGCAGCTAAGAAGGACTAAGATCAAGGGCAATAAAAGGGTGGAAATAACTTTACTCATTGCTTGCCTCCTATAAGATATAAATTATTATTTGGCTTAAATATTTTCTGACCTCACTCAGAAAAGAAGATTACATTAAAGGTTACAGTATAATCTAATAAAATTTAAGCTTGTGAAAACTTAAAGAAAATAGGTATTCGAAACAATAGTTTTTAAGCTTTTAAAGCTTAATCTGAAGTTGGATGATTAAAAAGAATATTTAATTCTTGCATAAAATGAGGTACCATACTCACCATATTGAGTTAACGGTTCACCATCAAAAAATAAACAGATCAGATAAAGATCAAGATTGGTTATTATTGAATAGCTGAAAGATGGTACCACTACGAATGATTTATCATCAGGATTATAAATTCCATAAATCGTACCTCTGAGTAATGGAGTTATATCGTAAGCAAATTCCTGGTATACCGACCATCTTGCCGCCGACAACATTCCAAGTGAAAGCGCTTCTTCCTGAAACAGAAGAGTGTTAGATGTTTTTCCATTGTTGTTGAATAATATTTCAGTGTGAATGTAAAATGTATTTGGGAAAGTATAATCACCAGATAAAGCAATTGAGATAAGTGGCTTATCCCAGCTTGAAAGTGAGGATTCTCCGAACTGCTGATAAACTGAATTTGTATCAGGTTCGTTTGGCGCCTGACTTACAAGAAACTCCCCACGAAATCCAGCATCATAAACATCACCAGTCCAGCTAAAACCGGTAAGCCATCTTTTAAACCTTAATCCTGCAATCAGATTAAAATCATAATCCCATTTATTTAAACTCCAGAGCCCGGCTAATATCTGATTATTTGGATCTTTCGCCGGCTGATATGTAACATCAAATCTTGTAACGGGACCGGTATAATATTGAAGTCTGATGGCATCGGTTGCGGGAAGCTCTTCATAATCAAAATTCAGAACATTACGCGGATTAAAAAGATCAGTCGGATTCCAGACCCAACAAGTTCCCCATGCAACTCTTTGTCTGCCAATTGTTGCTTGCAAGTTTTCTTCTATATATTCAATCCATAAGCGGTCAGCCTCGATATATCCCAAAGACTTTTCAGACTCCCAGAGTATAGCGTCAAGTTCAGCAAAATCGTGCTGAGTTTGAATTAATTCTTTATAGTTTGGAATTTCTTCGACTGATTCACCATAAAAAGCACGGAACCTGATTTCCAGTGCAGCAGTAAAATTTTCAGTTGCATACCATCGGGAATTAAATCGTAGATGAATAAGGTTATCGTTCAACCTGTCATCTATGCGAGGAATTTTTGAAGTGCTGAAAAGATATTTTGCATAGCCATTGTAATCAAATGAGGAAAGCTGTGCAAAAGACAGATTAAAACTAAACAGGAGTATAACAATTAACTTATTTTTCATTTTGATTTCTTTGGTTGCCGTGATTATCGAGTAAGAACATATCAACCAATCAGTCAGCTAATCAAGATGACTTAATTCGTTTCCTTTTTCACTTCATCATTTTCAACCATACCATCATGTAATGTGACCACACGGTATGCCCGATCAATTACGCGTTGATCGTGAGTTGAAAAAACAAATGTCATATTAAAATCTTTGTTCAGGTTTTC
>CAZLJI010000306.1:0-3833 GCA_964559565.1 uncultured Ignavibacteriaceae bacterium
AGGAGAGTATGCAGAATATAAATACCTGAGGAATGGTGAACTTATCACCACACAGGTCTTCGTTAAAAAATTAATTCAATTCGACTGGCTTGCAGGCTCATTGAGTGCTTTGTTCTGGATGTTGATAGGATTAGTAGTCCTAATGGCAAAACCCGACGGCAAAGTTCAAAAGATTTTTTATTCTCTCGCTGTTCTAATTGTGTTAGGTTCATTGAGCGTCTTAATTCCATTCCAGTCTGACTTTATCGGATTTTTTGAGAAGAACCCGGTACTAAGCATACCAATCACATTAGCATGGATCATCGGACTTTGTTTTACACCATTTGTATTAGTGTACCTCTTCTGGCATTTTCCAAAACCTTTTGGATTTCTTGAAAAAAGGTGGATACAACGAGCGATGTTTCTCGTGCCTTCAATTTTATCTTTATCATTCATTACCGTTACTCTGCTTACGGTTAAATACAGAGTTATAGATTTGAGTACGTATTTTACAACTCTGAACGCATTAAGATTTATTTCCATTGCTGGTAATATTACTGCCTTTGTATTCCTGATAATTCAGTACAGACGACTAAAATTAAAAGCTGAGAAAAAACCTTTAATCCTTTTTATCCTGGCTTTTACATTAGCGATGGTAGTTACCATTTATGTTGGACAAATCGCTCCGGCAATATCAGATACATTATACAACTCACCGGAATATTATGCTCCAATATTATTAGTAGCACTTGTCCCGCTCATTTTCGCTTACTCAATTTTCAAATACCAGTTGATGGATGTAAGCATTGTTGTAAAGAACACAATTATTTATGGAACTGCAACAGTTACGGTTGCTGCGATCTATTTCTTTGTTATCTACGTGGCCGGGAAGAGTATCAGTTCTTTCTTCGGTGTTGATAACCAGGGAATCATAGCAGGAATTTTCTTTATAATATTTGCACTGGTCTTTCAGTCAACTAAAGATAGATTTCAGGATTTTCTTACTAAAAGATTTTACCCAGAACAATTTGCTTCACAAAAAGTATTGGTTGATTTGAGCAACGAACTTTCAACCGTGGTTGGCCTGGATAATATTCTCCAGCTTATGAAAAAAACTTTTATTAATGCTCTGAAGATTAATACATTTGGAATTATGTTGAGGGATAAAGATGGACATTTATCGCTTGTAGATGGCGTCGGAATGAAAAATGAAAAATGTATGATAACAGAGTCAAGAATTGTTCAGTTTCTAAAAGATAAATATCTAATAACTAAATACCCCTCAATTGAGCAAGCTGACTTTAAATTTGTGTTCCCCGATGAAAAAGCTGAAAGATTAATTTCAGAAAGCGTGTATACAATTATTCCTATGCTGGTTAAAACAAAAGTTGTCGGATTGCTTCTCTTTGGACTAAAACACTCAGGTTCTCACTTTGCAGGAAAAGATCTTGAACTTCTTTGGGCTGCTGCAAATCAGGCGGCAATATCAATTGAGAATGCACGTCTCTATAAATCAGAAGTTGAAAAACAGAAAATTGAAAGAGACCTCGACCTTGCAAGAAAAATTCAACAGGGACTTCTTCCTCAGTGTATACCAGATATTAGTGGATTGGATATTTGCGGTGAGATGATCCCGGCGATGCAGGTTGGCGGTGATTATTATGACCTCATACAAATTTCCGATTCAAAATTATTTGTTGTAGTTGGAGATGTTTCTGGAAAAGGTTTATCAGCCTCACTTTATATGACGAAACTTCAAACAATGATCAAACTGAGTTGTTCTGCAGATAAGTCGCCTAAAGAAATATTGATCGACATTAACCGAAGAATTTATGAAGAAATGGATAGAAGCTCTTTTGTTACTATTTCACTTGCACTATTTGATCTTGAAAATCGAACGCTAAGATTTTGCCGCGCCGGGCATATGCCGGTGCTTCTGGCTACGAACGGAACAGTTCAGGCGTACAGAACGCAGGGACTCGGTGTTGGAATCGAGAGGGGAATTGTTTTTGAAAAGTCTTTGGTAGAAGAAGAAGTGAAACTTTCTCCTGGACAGATATACGCTTTCTTCACAGATGGAGTTACAGAAGCAATGAATGAAAAGAATGAATTGTTCGGTGATGAAAATCTCAACTCAATACTTAAGAATAAATCCAAAGCCCGCTCATCCGATATAGTGAATGAAATCTGGTCCTCTGTCAAAAACTTTCGCGGTGAAGCTGAAGTGAATGACGATATGACCCTAGTCGTCGTTAAAGTGAGATAAAGTAAATACTAAAAAAATTTTCCTTCTAAATCTTTATTCCAAATTTTCCCAGAGCAAACACCATCAAATAATAACATCCGATCATTATTAAAATTGACAAAAACATTGCTATCGGGAAATCTACTTTTTTTAACAGTAACGGTAATGTGATGAACAGTGAAAGCGAAGGGATCACTAACCAGAATACACTGTATGAAAGCTGCGATATCTTTTCAACACTTTTAGTATCGATGTAAAGCCAGATGAATGCTAATACTGAAACTAATGGAACCGATGCTAATATTCCTCCCCAGAATGAACTTCTTTTACTGATTTCTGAAATTGCTACAATTAAAACTGACGATATTAAAACTTTAATAATGTAATACCACATTAATCCTCCATACTTGTTTTAATATTTAATTATCACCAGCTACAACCATTGAATAATGAAATAACCAATAAGAAAAATTACACCTATGATGAGAATAATAAATCCAAGTAAATAAATTATTGATGTAAAGACTTTTTTACTTTTCAATTCTTCTATTCTTACCAAACTTAAAAAACAAACTAGGCACAACAATCATATTTAAAGCAGTTGATGTAAATAACCCGCCGAGAATTACAATTGCCATTGGTGCTTCTATCTCTTTGCCCGGCTCATCTAAACCAAGTGCCAAAGGAATTAGTGCAAGTCCAGCACAGATTGCAGTCATTAAGATCGGGTTCAATCTTTCCAATGAGCCCTGAAGTATTGCTTCTTTGAATTCTTTTCCTTCAGCAAGAAGATGCTGATAGTGTGCAATCATAAGTATGCCGTTTCGTGTTGCAATGCCAAAAAGAGTGATGAAGCCGACTAATGAGGCAATGCTGATTATTCCTGTCGTAAAATAAACAGACCAGACACCGCCAATCAATGCAAGTGGAAGATTAACAAGGATAAATAGTGCTGGTTTGAAAGCTCCAAACTGAAGATAGAGAATTAAAAATATTGCACCGATAGAAACTATGCTTAGCAACGTAATGATCCTGGTTGCTTCCTGTTCGCTTTCAAACTGTCCGCCAAATTCTACAAAGTAATCCTGGGGCATTGAAATGTTATCATTAATCTTTTGATCAATTTCATCGATGACACTTCTTAAGTCTCTACCCGATACATTTGCCTGAACTACAATTTTCCTCTGAACATTTTCTCGACTGATTGTATTCGGGCCTTTTTCATAAACTACTTCTGCTAACTGACTTAGAGGAACTTTTGCACCAATCGGAGTATCGAATAATGCATTTCGTATTTTTGTGATATTGCCCCTGTTTTCATCATTGAATCTAACCATTAAATCAAAACTGTTTTGATCTTCAAGAATTTTTGAAACAACTTCACCGTTGAACGCAATATCAATAGCTTCTGCCAAATCACCAACTTTAACACCGTATGTAGCCATTGATTGTCTGTTGAATTTAATTCTAACCTGAGGTATCTCAACCTGCTGTTCGACTGCAAGATCAACAACACCTTCAATATTTTCCATCTGGCTTCTGACCAGTTCAGCAACAAAACGAAGCTTATTAAGATCAGGTCCGAAAATTTTAACCGCAATGTTTGCCC
>CAZLJI010000307.1:0-3789 GCA_964559565.1 uncultured Ignavibacteriaceae bacterium
TATGCCATCCATATTTATACCCGCATTAAAAGCTTTTAATCTTTCACACAAAACTGTTAATGTAGATCTGATGGGAGAGACTCTTCAAGGTTCGTATAAAAATTTCTTTACTGGTAAACTGGAAACTTTTCTAGCCAAAGAATCTATTCAACTCAATCCATGGGAGTACAGGATATATACTAAATAAATACTCCCCGGCAAGCTGAATATTCATCAGTTCTACAACTGTAGAATTAATTTATTAATACTGCTCAATTCATTATACACCAGCTGCTATTCACAGCTTGATATATATCACATTTCCCACCCTTTTTCCTCTTTTTAACTCTTTTTTTGCAATATCATTTTTTGTCTGGTAAGTAAAAATTTGGGCAAGGATTTTGCAACCGCTGATTTCAGAAACAGAGGACTAAAAAAATGAAAATGAATCTTACAATATTAACCACACTATTCCTGCTAACATCAGTTAATTATTTAATCGCTCAACCATCAGTCAGCTTTTATTTCACAACGGCTTTTCCGGTAAATGACTACCGGTTGTTAGATAGCGAGGAAGGTTATGGCGGTAATCTTGAAATATTTTTTATATCCCCTTCTAAGCAAAAGCCCTTGGGAATGGGAATCAGCTTCTCATACTTTGGACAGGGACTTTACTTTTATGAAGATCCTTGTAATTGCGAAACTTATTTGGGAGATAACCGCGCAAATAATTTCACGAACTTACATCTGGTTTTTCAATTGGCATCGACAGGGGGAACCGTCAGACCATATTTAGAAACATTATTCGGTGGAAGTTATGTATTCTCAAATTCCCAAATAACAACCTTAGATTATACTTCGGTAAACCTTTTTATTGATGACTGGGCGTGGAGCTATGGAGTTGGTGGAGGTATAAAATTCTTATTAGGTGCTGATGATAGTGGCGGCTCACTATATCTTGATTTGAAGGGAAGATATTTGATGAGTTCAGATGTAAGTCTTCTTGATCGAAATTCAATCCGTTATGCAAATAATAGTTTCTACTATTCAATAAATGAAACTCAACTCAACTTTCTAGCAATTCAGATTGGGGCAGTTTTTTACTTCAGGTAATCGGTTCATCTATCTGTTACTATAATATTTATTTCGTGTAATAACTTTTTAGTTTGATCGACCTCTTGCTAATTAATTAGTGGAATTATATTTTCTCGCCGCAGCATTCTGAAATTTCTTATATACCAGCTATTCTCAAGTGCTGTTAAATCTTGCGCAGAAATTTTTCAAGGAGGCAATTAAATGAAGAAAATTTATTTCCTTTTCTTGGTTTTTATCTTTGCAGCACAATTTATAAATGGTCAGTGGCAGCAGACTAGCAGCGGACTAACATCAACAACTGTGTATGGCTTAACCCTGGACGACAGTTATATTTATGCGGCTACATCCGGGGCTGGTGTATTTCGTTCTTCAGACAATGGCAGCAACTGGACGGCTGTTAACAACGGTATAACCGGAATTTTTGCATGGGAAATCGCTTCAATCAATAACTCTCTTTTTACCGGAATTTATCTTGGTGGAACTTTCCGTTCTACCGACTATGGTGAAAACTGGACAGAGCTCACGCTCGGTTCGGGTGTTGGATCAGCAAGAGATTTTATTTTACACAATTCTTACATATTCACTAATACCTGGAGTAACGGTGTGTATCGATCTTCGGATAATGGAGATAACTGGGCTCCAGTGAACAATGGACTTAATTCCGGAGGCGGATGGGATATGCTTTCATCCGGAAGCTATTTATTCTGCTGTAATGGCTTCGGTGTCTACCGTTCAATTGATGATGGTGATAACTGGACTCTCGTAAACAACGGATTAACTTCCACCACATCCTACAGAATGATAAAATCAGGTTCTTACATTTTTGTGGGAACTTATGGTGGAATTTTTAGATCTTCAGATTATGGTGATAACTGGGAACCTGTCGGACTCAGCAGTTCAACAATTTATGCTTTGATCTCCTATGAATCGAATATATTCGCCGGCAGCAGCAATAGCGGAGTTTATATTTCAAGTGATAATGGAAACAACTGGACAGCCATTAATGAAGGTTTGACAAACCAGGGTATATTGTGTCTTGCAATTGATGAGACTTACTTATACACAGGAACAGGTGGTTCAGGTGTTTTCCGTCGTGGTATAGATAATATTTTATCTGTCAAAACAATTTCTGATGAAGGACCTTCGAACTTTGAGTTGTTTCAGAACTATCCTAATCCTTTTAATCCAACAACAAAAATCAGCTGGCAGTCGCCAATCAGTAGTCACCAAACATTAAAAGTTTATGATGTGCTTGGAAATGAAATTGCAACTCTTGTTGATGAATACAAACCTGCCGGACATTATGAAGTTGAGTTCTCCTCTAAAGGCGGATCCACCTCCGGCGGAAATGATTTAAACTTATCAAGCGGAGTTTATTTCTACACATTTCAGGCGGGCAGTTATTCTCAAACTAAAAAACTTGTTTTGCTGAAGTAATAATTTCATTAAGTAGAGACGCACCTGCCTGCCAATAAGCAAGAGCGATGCGTCTCTACTCAACATTATTTAATAAGAATCTTCTTCTATACTTTTCTCAATAACTTTTCCATATTTAGCAACTACATTTCTTATCTCGTCAGCTTTTCCGATCAAAACAAATTGCAGGTTTTCTTTAGGAAAATATTTATTGATCAGCTCAATAGCTCTTTCAGCAGTCAATCCATTTACCTCATTTTCGAAATTATTAATTATTGAATCATCAAGCCCATAAACGTATTTCTGCGTCAGGAATCCGGCAAGAGAACCCGCGGTTTCATATTCGGGAGGAAACTGACCTTTGACATAATTCTTTGCTGACAGAAGAGTTTCCTCATCAAGACCTTTTTCAAATAACCTGTTGTATGTTTTCAATGCAAGGTCAATTGCTGCTTCTGTATTTTTTGTTTGTGTGAATGTACTAATGTAAAATGTCCCCGAATATTTATACTGAGCAAACCTGCTTCTCGCACCATAGGTTAACCCGGCATTAACTCTCAGCTCATCATTCAACCAGGAAGTAAATCTTCCACCAAGAATTGTATTAATAACATCAAGCTCAGTCTGGTCTTCGTTGCTCATTGTTGTACCATAGCTGCCGATCATAAAAGTTGTTTCGGTTGCATTGTCTTTGTTAATGAGATACACTGCAGGACTTTCAAATGGAGTATCCATCCTTTTCAAATCATCTATCATTTTCTTTGAATCATTTTTCCATTCACCGAAATAATTCTGAATAGCATTTTTCATTTCGGACAAATTAAAATCACCAACAACTGCTATTGCTGAAGTCTCGGGCCGGTAGTTTGTGTTATAAAACTCTTTCACTTTTTCAATTGAAATACTTTCAATTCCTGCTTTAGTTCCGAGTCCCGGATTTCCATAAGGTGAGTTGCCAAAAATGTGCTTGTTGAAATAACTGCCAATTACTGACCTCGGACTTTCCTTTGCCTGGTCTATTTCGGCTATCCATCTTTGTTTTCTTTTTTGGATTTCATCATCGGGGAAAGAAGGACTTAAAATAATTTCTTTAACAACCGATAAGAGTGTCTCTGTGTTTTCTTTCATGAACTGTGTGTATAAACCAGAATAATCTGCGTTAGCATAAGTGCTGACATTGCTTCCGTAAAAGTTAAACAGAGAATCGATTTGTGATTTGGAATAATTTGTCGTTCCAAATCGCAAGGCTTCTGCGGTGAATGATGCAATGCCTGAAGTAGAACCATCTTTAATAACTCC
>CAZLJI010000308.1:0-865 GCA_964559565.1 uncultured Ignavibacteriaceae bacterium
AAATTTTGAGACGATGAAGAAATACGGTGTTGTACTCAATGCGACGGCAGTCGAGCAGGAAATAATGAATAGAGGATGGGTAAGATCAAAAGATGAAATTACCCAATCGATGAAAGCACAAGCGGCATACAATTTAATTGTTAATGGCAGTAAAGATGCTCTTGGCGATTTTAATAGGACATCAACAGGATATGCAAATCAAGTCAAAATAATGACGGCACGAATAGAAGATTTAAAAGTTAAACTCGGTGAAAAATTATTGCCTGCAATGACTGAGCTTGTTAATTACATTACAGAAAAAGTATTACCGATATTCGATTCATTTGTCGATAATATAAAAAATATAGATAAATCCGTAATTATCGCAGTTGTTAGTTTAGGTGCTTTTTTTACTGCGTTATCTGGTTTAACAATCGTTTTACCTAAAGTGATAGCGCATACTAAAATATTATTTGCATTATTAAAGGCGCATCCGTTTACTTTAATAGCAATGGCAGTTTCTGGCTTGACTTTAGCGTTGGCTGGATATCTTGAAAAACAAGCGGACGCACGAGACGCAGAAATTAATACAGCAAGAACAAAAGAAGAATTAGTGAAGGCATTACGGAAAGAGATGGAAGAGCAAAGAGCACTCGCTATGAATGCAGAAGTAACAGAAGAACAAAGAACAAAAGCATTACAAAGATATTTCAGAGTTAAAAAAGCACTCAGCATTCAAGAAAAAGAATTAAATAACGAAGATTTTTCTAGTACGACTTGGCAAAGCTTATCTGCCGGAGAATTAGCCCGTGTTTTTCTTGGAACTACGCCAGAAGAAATAACAAAGAGACAAGAAATCATGAGATACGCCAGCACGAGAGGATAT
>CAZLJI010000308.1:875-3787 GCA_964559565.1 uncultured Ignavibacteriaceae bacterium
AAGAATTAATGCGGAAACAAAATTTAAAACTTATGTATGAACAAATGGAATTTGAACAATGGGAAAATGAAGTATTATTGGCACAACAAAAAAAATCATTACAAGAACAGCAGATGGCAGATTTACAAGGTGTATTCGGATTCATTTCTTCATTATCTGATTCGAGTAATCGAAAATTATTTGAGGTAGGGAAAGCAGCTGCAATAGCGTCTGGTATTATGGATACGTATAAAGCTGGATTGAAGGCATTCGGATCAGCGCCTCCGCCATTTAACTATGCGTTAATGGCTGCAGTCATAGCGGCTGGTATGGCAAATGTCGCACGAATAAGAGCGACAAAGATGGCTCGTGGTGTTAGAAACTTTATCGGTGGATTGGCATTAGTAGGGGAAGAGGGGCCTGAATTATTACAATTGCCGAGTGGATCAGATGTTTTTTCAAATGCTGATTCAAGAAATATTATAAATAATTCACGAGCTGGAGACACGATAAATATTTCTATTAATGCTTCTGTACGTGGCGATGAAGATTGGGATAGGATAGTAAGAGCACAAATTATTCCATCATTAAATAAATACAGGAGAAAAACTGCAATATCTCCTTTTGCATAAGAGGTCATAATGGCAAACGAAATTTTGACAAACACAGTCTCATTAACTTTTAGTTGGGTAGAATCTACAGGAGCAACGAAAAACCATTGCCGAATAAGCAGATATTATGATTTCTCTGTAATTGATCATGAATCAAACACATTGACCACAGGCGATTATACAGTTACTTTAACGACTGGTAATTATAAATATTATTGGCAACATTGCTCTTATGTTGGGACTGCATGGTTGCCCTGGAATGAAGTGCAATCATTTGAGAAAGTTTCAAGCGGGGCACAATTTACTATTACAGATGGTAAATGGATGATGTTTGAAGCTTCAGAACGAGCGGCTCGTTCTCTAATTTTCACCAGTGCCCCGAACTACACTTACACAGAAAGCCAGTTGTACAGAACGACGGATCGTAATTTAGCTGGTAATATTTTATCAGAGTTCTGGACGACAAAAGGAAAAATTGTATTGTCGTTTGGCGAAAACAATACAGTATCTAAAATAGAAAAAGACCAGATTATGAGATATTATGGCATGAATAATAAAGATGTTTATCTTGCATGTGCTCCATATAACGGACAAAATTATTATCGTAAATTATGGAAAATATTTTTTGTTGCTGAACCAGAAGTGCAATCATTGCCAGGCAATGAAGAACGTTATATTATTGAACTTGAATTAGAGGAACGGTAATGGCAATAACTACTGAGATGGAACAAAAAATAGGATCTCGTCCGATTATAAAAGTGCAAATAACAACATCAGACGGCACTACTGATGTAACGAATTATGTAAAAAGCGGGATAGTTATAGAATCGGAAAAAAGCAGATTCCCCGATGAAGACTCAATTATAATTGCAGGTGATGTAACTTTAATATTATCAAATCATAATGATTATTTTAATGAAAATGATTCTGATTCTATTTTTTATAATGTTGATTATTTCGGATATAATGTCGATATAGATTTTGGTTTTAGAAAAGATGATGGGACAACTGAATATGTCGGCATGGGAATTTTTAAAATAATAGAAGTTACTTTATCTTCAGACAATTCTGAATGTTCGATTGTTTGCAGGGATATAGCGTATAAAATAGTTGATCGAGTTTTAAACGTACCAGCAAATGATTTAGTCCCCGTTGCCGATGTATCGAATACGGGAAATGGTTATATAACTGAAATACAGACATTGCCTTTTATAACGGTAAATGAAGATTGGACTTTAACTTGTACTACTCCTGGGGGGAGCGGTGTCGCTGTTTTTTCTGTTGTTGGTTCTGTTAGCGGTGATGTCGGAGATGCAACAAGCAATACGGAATTCAGTAATGCCATTACAGGTGGTGTTAAATTTACCATCTATGCTGGTGCAACTGAATGGGATACAGGCGATATTTTTACATTCACAACCCGTATTTATCCGCAATGGACATTGCAAAATCCTGCAAAAATAATCTGGTCAATTTTGACTGGATATGATTATGATACAGACACTCAAGATGATTGGAGTGACGCTGTTTTAAATCTTGATCATACGCAAGGGGCGGGGAATACTGATATTAATTATGCATCATTTCAACAAGCGGTTACCGATACCAGTTCTGATTTTAATTTATCAGGATATATTAATTATAACAAAAATACATCAACAGTATTACAAGATATTTTACTTCATTTTTTAGGTTATATATATGTTGATGGTGACGGCAGATTATATATAAAAACTTTCAAGCCGACTTTCGGCGGTATTACAATCCGTGAATTTGCCGATACAGCAAAAATAAAAACTATAAATTATAAAAAATCATTAGAGATGGTTGTCAATATTTGTAACGCACGATATAAAAAAACAGCGTCATGGGCGTGGAGTGGTGGAAGTGAAACAAATGATGGAGTATATTCTAATAAGAATACTGCTTCAATAACAAAATATGGTGAGCGGTCTTTCACTTTTGATACTACTTGGTTATCTCATAATGACAATGCAATACAATGGGCAGTCGATAGGATAATAGATAAATACGGAGTTCCCATAACTGACATTGAATTTGATACGGGGCTTGATGGTCTACAAACTTATCTTGGTGATAAAATAGCAGTAACAGACACTAAAAATAATCTTGATTATAAAATATTAGAAATTTATAAATTGAGTAAAGATTTATCTTCTAAACCGTGCAATATAAATTTATGTGCTGATGATACTGATACGCTTAGCGTGAATTGGTGTTTTCTTGGATCGAGCGCTGATGAGAGTGATGGGATCAGTCCACAGGCAGCAGATTACGATACAGCGACGACTACTGACAAGC
>CAZLJI010000309.1:0-3780 GCA_964559565.1 uncultured Ignavibacteriaceae bacterium
CCCACTTTCCCTTATATTTCCTTGTAAAATTTTCAAACTATTTTAAATCCAATTGGAAGATTGATGAAAGAACCTGAAGTAACTTTTGAGCTTGCACAAGAGCACGGATTAATTAAAGAAGAATGGGAAAAGATTTTAAAAATTCTCGGTCGCACTCAAACTTTTACAGAGCTTGGCGTATTTTCTGTAATGTGGAGTGAACATTGCAGTTATAAAAACTCAATTGCTCAATTAAAGACTGTGCCAAGGTCTGGCGGAAGATTACTCGTCGGGGCAGGAGAAGAAAATGCCGGTCTTGTTGATATTGGTGACGGACTTGCAGTTGCATTTAAAATTGAAAGTCATAATCATCCATCTGCTGTTGAACCATATCAAGGTGCTGCAACTGGTGTTGGCGGAATAATGAGAGATATTTTCACTATGGGTGCAAGACCAATTGCTTCGCTCAATTCACTTCGCTTTGGAAATCTTGATGATGCACGAACACGATACCTTTTTGCAGGTATTGTTAAAGGAATTGGTGATTATGGAAACAGCTTCGGTGTTCCAACAGTAGCAGGCGAAGTTTATTTTGATGAATCATATCAGCTTAATCCTTTAGTAAATGCGATGGCTGTCGGAATTGTTAAGACAAATACATTTGCAAGCGCAGTTGCAAAAGGTGAAGGCAATCCGGTAATGATTGTTGGTTCATCAACTGGAAGAGATGGAATTCACGGTGCAACTTTTGCTTCAGAAGAACTTTCTGAAAAATCGGAAACAAAGCGACCATCAGTTCAGGTAGGCGATCCTTTCACAGAAAAACTTTTACTCGAGGCTTCGCTAGAAATCATTCGCAAAGGATATCTGATTGGAATTCAGGATATGGGTGCAGCAGGAATTTCCTGCTCAACAACAGAGATGAGCGCGAAGGGAAATTCAGGGATGAAAATAAATCTTGATAAAGTCCCTCTGCGAGAAGAGGGAATGAGTGCTTATGAAATTATGTTATCAGAAAGTCAGGAAAGAATGTTGTGTGTCGTTAAAAAGGGATATGAAGACAGAGTTCGGGAAGTTTTTGAAAAATGGGATCTTCATTGTGAGATTATCGGCGAAGTAATTAATGAAGATAAGCTCTTCATCAACTACAAAGGAAAATTAGAAGCCGAACTTCCTCCTTTTGATTTAGTACTTGGTGGAGGTGCACCGGTTTATATTCGTGAACAAAAAGAACCAACATACATAAAAGAAAAAAGAAAATTCAATTATAATTCTTTACCTGAACCTGCCAACTTTCAGGAAACTTTTCTGAAAGTTTTTTCTTCACCTAATATTGCTTCAAAGAGATGGGTTTATGAACAGTACGATTCTATGGTGAGAACAAATACTATAGTAGGTCCTGGCTGTGATTCAGCAGTGATTTATATTAAAGGAACAAACAAAGCTCTTGCTATGAAAACAGATTGCAATGCAAGATATGTTTATCTAAACCCAAGAGAAGGTGCGAAGATTGCTGTTGCAGAATCTGCAAGAAATATTGTTTGCTCGGGTGGTATTCCTTTGGCAATTACAAACTGTCTGAACTTTGGAAATCCATACAAACCAGAAATCTACTGGCAGTTTGCGGAAGCCATTGCAGGAATGGGTGAGGCTTGCAGATTTTTCGATACACCGGTTACTGGTGGAAATGTTAGCTTTTATAATGAATCTCCTAACAGAGCGGTTTATCCGACTCCAACTATTGGAATGCTTGGACTGGTGGAAGATCTGTCAAATATAACAACTTCCTTTTTCAAAAATGAAGGCGATTTAATTTATGTTTTAGGAGAAGTCAAAGAAGAACTCGGAGGAAGTGAATATCTAAAAGTCATTTACAAAAAAGTTGAGGGCAATTCTCCACAGATCGATCTTTCAATTGAAAAGAAATTACAAGACACTGTTCTCGAGCTTATCAGGAAGAAATTAATTAATTCTGCTCACGATATTTCTGAAGGTGGTATCGTTTGTGCGCTTGCTGAATGCTGCATCATTAATGAAGAAAAGAAATTAGGTGCAGAAGTAACAATCCCAATCAAAACAAGAAAAGATTTTTCATACTTTTCAGAAACACAATCGAGAATAATTGTTTCAGTATCAAAAGATAAAAAAGATGAATTTGAAAAAGTGCTTCATTTATCGAATCAATCATTTAATCTGATTGGACAGGTTAGTGGTTCTTCTTTAAAAATAAATAACGATATAAATGTGACGGTTGAGAATCTTGCCGATCTTTATTTCAACACAATATCACGGATAATGTCTGGTGAAAAATAAGATTCTTGAAAAAATCCGGAATTCGGAAACTTATGAAGTATTCAGAAAAATACGTTACTTTCTTCATTTAATTCCTGCTTGGAATTGGTTCGTCGGTTTTTCAAAACATTATTTCGGAGGACTATACGATCGTACTGATCGTCACCATTTATTTCTTTTCTCAGGTGGATTAGCTTTTTCGCTTTTCGTTTGTATCATCCCGATGACGTTAATCATATTCTGGCTTCTTGGAAAATTCTTAAACTCTGTAGAAGTTGAAATGCAGATAAATACGCTCATTGATACTGTGATACCATACAGCGAATATGCGAATTTTGCCAAAGACATAATTTTTGATCGGGTCCAGGAAGTGATTGAATACCGAAATATTGCCGGATGGATCGGTATAATTGGATTATTTTTTGCTGCCAGCGGTTTTGCAAGCAGCTTGAGAACTGTTTTGAATAGAGTTTATGGAAGAGATCTTGATATAAACATTTTTCTTGGGAAGCTGCGTGACTTTCTGGTAATTATTGTGATAGTGCTAATATTCCTTGTGCTTATACTCCTGCTGCCAATGTTAGACTTTTTTGTATCATTTGCACAATCAACACCTTACCTTCAAATTTTCAATCAGCCAATTTTTGAGAGAGTTTTTACTGCCTCATTTTCATTTTTTATAATGTTTTTAATTTTCGCATCCCTTTACAAGTTTATGCCTGTTGTTAAAATTCATAAACGATCGGTTGCAATAGGTGCAGTGTGGGCTTCGATCTTCTGGGTAGCTGCCAAGGTGCTCTTTGGAATTTATCTTTCAAAATTTACAACCTTCAGCAGAATTTACGGAGCTTATGCTCTTGGAATTGTTGTTGCATTCTGGATTTATTACTCCGCCGCTGTCTTTATCCTCGGTGCAGAAATAGCCAAGCTGTTTGACGAAAGGCTGGAAGAACGAATAAAAAGGAAACAGGAAAGTATTAAAGAAAAACCCATCGCTGACTCTACCGTATAATTTTCTAAATCAAAGATAAATTAGCTATTGACACGTATTAAATCTTTTCCTATCTTTAATCAGACAAAATAATCCGATTATGTAAATAGACATAACGGATTTTAATTTGGTTAATAAACAGACTAATAAATCCGAATTAAAATTAATATAGGAGATAGTGATGAAAAACAGAGTTAACAGAACCGGTTTAATCTATGCTTTTGTTTTTGTCGTTTCAGTTCTGTTCTTATCAGCCTGCGGTGGAGATTCAAAAGAGGGAAATACATTCGATCAAACACAAACAATGAATACTAATCCTTCAGGTCTTTCTGACTGGGAACTTGAAAATGGTTTTGGACCGGTGAAAAAGAAATTAAATCTTGGTCCAATTGACAAAACAATGGCAGCCGAAGGAGAGAAAATATTTGAATCCAAATGCGCCACCTGTCATAAGCTGGATGAGAGATATACCGGTCCTGCTCAAAGAAATGTTTTGCAGAGAGTCACACCAGAATTTT
>CAZLJI010000310.1:0-3779 GCA_964559565.1 uncultured Ignavibacteriaceae bacterium
GTGTGCCATTTAATTCAATTTGAAGATCTATCCCAATGTATTTCAGCGCAGTAGTGTTATCAACTTTCTCCGTTTTAAATATTTTTTCTACCGGATGAAAATAAATGAATGCAAAAGCATCCCACTTAATCATATTTTTTAATGCTTCAGGAAGTGCGTTAATCATTTCTTTTTCATCTTCAAATTCATTTTCCGGACCGAGGATTTTTAATAAACCTTCCAACCGTTTCTGAGAAATAGTGTCGGAATATTTTTCTTCAAATATTCCTATAAGCATAGTTATCAGCCGTATAAACCGGCCAAGTGAATAGATTGTTTCGATTCCAAACGCATCTTCAACCTTTGAATCTATTGCAATAATCGCAACCAGCTCATTATTATAAAACACAGGTACACCGGCAAAACTTTTTATTCCCTGATTTGAATCATAATATCTTATTACATCTGCTTCGGCTGCACGAGAAATATCAGTCAACAATTCGGGTTCACCGGTCTCAACTATTTTACTTAAAACATCGTCTTCAATATCAAATTTTCTTTTAGTCAATTGGTTAGAAGACGAGATGAATTTCTCGATTATTAATTTTTCCTTTTTCTTATTATGCCAGAAGTAAATTGCTGAGTGAGCATTGTAAAGCTCTGCCATAACTGTCAGCATTCTTTCAATAACAAATCCGAATTGTTCATCGTGTCCGGTTCCGGGAGGAAGAGTTTCCTTAACGATTTCATCAAAACGTTCTTTTAAATCGTGAGGTTTAAGCGTTGTTTTGGTTACACCGTACTCCGGTCTGTAGTTCTCATCAGTAATAACATCTACTTTTTTATTCTTAGATACTATTTTGAAGAATTCCTCCGTCTCTGAGTGTGTAGTAGGAACAGTCTCAGCTATAGTTTCTTCCGTTTCAGAAATTGAGTAACCACCAGAAAACCTTACTGAATCTCTAAGAAAAATTATAAAAGCAACATAAATAACAAGGAGAGCAATTATTATCAGCCTGAAAGTGAGGTCATCACTGAAGAATAAGCCAGATGCGAGTAGTGGTATAACCAGAAAAATTAAGATTCGTTTACGTTGTCTTTTATCAAGCATGTGACGGTTTCAATAGGAAAAATTTATTTGTGAAATAAATTTAACAACTAATTGTTAAAAAATAACATTTAGACCAATTTAAAAGAAAAGTTCAGCGATTTTTTTTTGCATCGGTTTCTTCCACCTTCCGGTAACAGCCGAGTAGAGAAACAGATTCTTGTTCAGTCTTAGTTCAGGGAAAAAAGAATGAATAATTTTTACTGCCTTGTGAGTTTCTGATTGATTCAGCTTATCTGCTTTGCTCAGAATGACCGAATAATTTTTATTCGCAGTTTTTAACCAGATGTTTAGCTGTATATCCAGCTCAGTCGGTTCAAACCTTGGATCAATCAGATGAAATGCGTGATATATACTCTTTGATTCAATTATATATTTAGAAACCAGCTTACCCCATTTTTCTCTTTCTTTAATACTGGTCTTGGCATAACCGAATCCCGGTAAATCAACTATAAAAAAAGAATTATCAGCATTATAAAAATTTATCGACCTGGTTTTTCCCGGCGTAGAACTTGTTTTGGCAAGCCCTTTCCTATTAGAGATGCTGTTAATGAAGGAAGATTTGCCAATGTTTGATCTTCCACATAAAATTAATTGCGGGAGATCCTGCCCTGGCAGATCGTTAAATTCGAAAACAGATTTTACAAACTGAATTTGTTTAAACATTATAAGTAAAAAAAAAGAGTAACCGAAAATTTCGATTACTCTTATTATACAAAAAATTTGGGTAAGTTATTTTTTAGGTGCTGCAGCGGCCTGTTCTTCAAGCAGCTTATCGTCCTTTTCAGCCTTGGATTTCGCTTCTTTCTCTTTCGCTTTTGCTTCTCTCTTTTCCTTTTGCTGTTCGGCTCTTGCAGTAACAACTTCATTATAATCAACGAGTTCTAATATTGCCATCTGTGCTGCGTCACCTTCGCGATGTCCAAGTTTCACAACCCGTGTATAACCACCTGGTCTTTCACCGATCTTTGGAATGATATCTGAGAATAATTCCTTAACAACTTCTTTATCCTTAATTATTTCCATCACCAGTTTCTTAGCATGCAAATCACCTTTGCGAGCCTTCGTAACAAGTTTCTCGGCAAAACCCCTGGTTTCTTTAGCTTTAGCAAGAGTTGTTTTAATTCTCTTATGTTTAAGTAGAGAAGTCATTAGAGAATTTAAAGTAGCCTTCCGATGGCTTGCTGTTCTTCCTAATTTTCTTCCCTTAACATTGTGTCTCATCTGATTACCCTTATCGTTTTATTTAGGTTCTGCTTCAACTTTAATATATTTGTCCACATCCATGCCAAATTCGATTCCGAGGTCTTCAACAATTTCCATAAGCTCTGCCAGAGATTTTCTTCCGAAGTTTCTGAACTTGAGCATCTCTGCTTCATCTTTTCTAACAAGATCTCCGAGAATTTTAATATTTGCCGCTTTAAGACAATTGTGAGATCTTACACTCAACTCAAGATCGTCAACCGGTGTTGAAAGTATCTTTTTAATTCTGTCAAACTCAGTATCCTTCTCTGTTACGGGCTGTTCTTCTTCCTGTTCAATATCAAAATTTATGAACAACTGAACATGTTCTCTCAGAATTTTAGCAGCCTGTGTGAGTGCATCATCTGGAGTGATTGATCCATCTGTTGAGATTTCTAAAGTCAGTTTTTCGAAATCATTTTTATCACCTATTCTAACATTTTCAACTGTCATCTTCACATTTCTGATTGGCGTAAATATAGAATCAATCGGGATTACACCGATAGCCTGATCCGGAGATGCATTCTCCACAGCAGGAACATATCCTGTTCCCTTACCAACTCTTAATACCACATCAAATTTTGCGCTCTTATTTAAAGTAGCAATATGCAGATCAGGATTTAAAATTTCAATTTCATTACTTGCTTTTTGAATGTCAGCAGCTGTCCATTTTTTATCCCCATTGAAAGACAAATCAATCTTATTAGGTTTTTTGGAAAGGAGCTTCATCCTTACCTGCTTAAGATTTAATACAATTTCCGAGACATCTTCAACTACACCCGGAATGGTTGTGAACTCGTGTAATATACCGCTGAATTTTACCGAGGTAATAGCAGCGCCCGGCAGAGATGAAAGAAGAACTCTCCGTAGAGAATTACCTAAGGTTACTCCAAATCCTCGTTCAAGTGGTTGAAGAGAAAATTTTCCAAATGTGTTTGAATAATTTGATTCATCCAAAACCACTGATTCAGGCATAATTAAGTGTGATGTATTCATTAAAAAATCCTCTAAAATTTCAAAAATTAATTATTTAGAATAGAGCTCTACGACCAACTGTTCATTGGCGTTTAGAGGAACATCTGCTCTCTCCGGAACCTGTAAAAATGTTCCGGTTAATGTTGCTTTATCTATAGTAAGCCATGGATATGCACTTTCCTTAACACGCTTTAGCGAATTATGAATAGCATCCAGTTTCTTACTCTTATCTTTTACTTTTACAATATCGCCCTGAGAGACAAGATAAGATGGAATATCAACAAGGCTGTCATTAACCATAAAATGCCTGTGCTTAATAAGTTGTCTTGCCTGGCTTCTTGAAGCAGCAAAACCTAGTCTGAAAACAACATTATCTAATCTTCTCTCAAGAATTTTAATCAGGTTTTCACCTGTAATACCTTTTTGCTTAATTGCCTTCTCAAAATAATTTCTGAACTGAGTCTCTAATAATCCA
>CAZLJI010000311.1:0-3771 GCA_964559565.1 uncultured Ignavibacteriaceae bacterium
TAATAGTTTTATGAAAACGAGACGAGTTGAATTTAATTGTTTAAGATTTTTTTTAATTAATTTTAGTTCAGGTTTTGAATTACAATAAAAAAGCGGCGTGAAGCCGCTTTGAAAATTTCATTACACATCAAAAATATTTTATTCCCACCAGCTTAAAATTGTAAATCGCTTTGTGGCGAGCAATGACTGAATAAGATTTAATGCTTCTGTGCTGTAGAGTGTCTGAAAGTTGCCACTAGCCACTTCTACATTGATCTGATTACCGGCAACTACTAAACTTCCTAATATGGATCCATTACCATTCAACATAATATCTATTGTTGTATTCTTAAATGCAATAACCATACCTTTATAATCGAAAGTACCGTTAATAGTAAAACTTCCATTGACAACCAGAATTCCACAGCCGCTTGCAGCTTGTGAATTGTTAATATGAATATCACCATTAACAAAAGTTACTTTTGGTTCAGTTAGGGTACCCCATGTGTTTACTGATTTCACTTTATCCTGGACATCAATCAGTATATCAGGATTGTCTGCAAGTAGCTGAGCATATTCTGCCCAATCAATCTCATTAGTAATAACTCCAACACTTGGAGTTCCACCCGAACCCAGTACCTGATCTATAGTATTTTTAGTTATCATATCTAAAACAGATGTCTGCTGAGTTGTTCCATCCACAGCAATGCCCGGAACAGATCCACCACCAGTTAAGTTACCATTTATATCATGATCATTACCGTTTATTTCAATGCTTCCATTTATTGCGTTCTTTTTGAGTCCGGCAATTGTACCCGCTGACAGATACATCGCACCGGGTCCAGGATGAAATGGAACCCTATCAGCTGCAGCCTCGACAATTGTAGTATGTTGTACCCCCATGAAAGTTGCTACAGAAGTGACTTTAACTAAACTATCAGGGCCTGAAATGTTGATGTCATAATTTCCACCGAAAAGACTATTACCAGGAAAATTACTATTCATCATTGATCGATTGTGTTTTAGCTTTTCAAGGTAAATCTCAACACCAGAGTTGGCTATGAGACGTGCTTGTGTCTGCTCAAACATATTTACGGTTGTCGATAAGCTTTCTTTGGAGTTAGCACTTAGCTTAAGTATAAAGAAACCAACTATAACCGACATACCTAAGACGACGATTAAAATACTTTTTCCCATTTTATATATTCCTCGGATTAATTGTTAATTCCCAGTAAGTAAATACAAGAGAATCTTTTTGACCAGTTATGAAATTATTGACTGGCTCATAAGGTTCTACCCAAAATTCTGCTTTTATGTACTTTATGCTGTCCAAATAAGATGTAACTATCCCTTGAGAATTCATATAAGAAAATTTTAGATCAACTAAACCTAGGGATGGTCCACTTATTGAATCGGTTTCATTTACAACGCGATATAAAATTTTATCTCTCAGATTAGGTGTGCCTGCTGCTTTTGTTGAATCACTCAGGAAATATTCTACAACATCCATAGTTCCATGACCAACAGTTCCTGGGGCATTCATATCAGCATAGAATTTAATTCTAGTTGGCTCTGCAGCTATTATTGCAGTCCCATCATGCTGATAACCCACTTTCCTTAAATCATGGTTGATAATTTCAGCCAGGGTTTTTGCATTTTGCTGCAGCTTAAGTTCATTGTCAGAATAATAGTTTGCATTAGTAGCAAAAAGATTAAGCTTCAAGATCATTAGCAGGAGTAAACCCGCAATGAATATTGAACCAAAGAGAACTAATAGTACGTTCATATAAATATCACTTTGAATGTAATGTAAAAACGAATGATAATCTTACAGGAGCTCTAAGATAATCGCTCGAAACTCGAACCTGTATTCGCTTGAAAAAAGTTTGAACCGAGCTTACCTGATCATAATTATTCTCTTGAACATAATCGACTTGACTGGTAACGGAAAATCCTTCAGCATGTGGTAATGATACCAGTTTGCTGTAACCATTGTAATCATCAATATCGTCCCATGTGGCAGGATCATCAGTTTCACCTAAATCTCTAATTTCTGGTGCGAATTGATCACTCGGTGTTAATTCAGTTGGAGTAATAGATCTAAATTCAACAGTTTCTTCATCAAAGGCTTTCTGTTTAATTTCTTCGATAAGATCATCAGCCAGAGAAAATGCAGTCAGATATACTTTGTTTTCTACTTCTACTGTCATATTCTCTAACACAGACGAGTTAAATCGAATGGAGATGAGAGAAAACAATGCGATTGCACCTATAGTCAGCAATGATTGAATGTTATTCATTATTAATTATCCTTTACTCTTTTACACCATGTATGATCAAATTGATGTGTTAAATATCCAACTTATATACCATTACTATCCGTCAGTGTTGTCGTATAAGGATTGAAATTTTTTAGGTATTGATGTGCTTCTTTGACGTGCTAAATCTGGTAAGTAAATTTTACTTACCAGACAGTTAAAAAGTGTGTTATTTTTATGATTTGGAAGTTTTTAAAAAATTCTAATTTCTTCTTTCCCTAATCGCTTTTAATCTTCTTTGCAGAGTTCTTTCACTTACCCCAAGAATAGGTGCTGCTCTCTGAACGCTGTTGCCAACAGTCTTCATCACACTCAGGATATGTTCCTCCGCCGCGAGACTTAAGGCGGTTAATTTTGATCTTCCATTTCCGTTGCCATTTCCATTATCGAATGGCCTGATATATTCCTTTGGGAGATCAATTGTGCTAATGTGAGTTTCACCAAAAGTTTTTGCGACTGCATTAAGTATGATATTTTCCAATTCTCTGACATTACCTGGGAAGATGTAACTCTTTAACGCATCTATAACATTGTCAGAAAACCCTTGAATATTTTTATTGTAAGTTCTGTTACCAATTTCAAGAAAATGCTCAGCAAGTAAAACAACATCTTCACCTCTTTTATGCAAAGGGGGCATATAAATATAGCCGCGGTTTAAACGATAATATAAATCAGCTCTGAATTCTTTTTTATTTACTGCATCAAGAAGATCTCTGTTTGTTGCTGAAATAATTCTGATGTCCAGTTGAACAGCTTTCGCTTCGCCAATTCTATAAATTTCATTATACTGTATTGTTCTCAGTAGCTTGCCTTGAAGCACTATTGGTAATTCGCCCACCTCATCAAGAAAAATAGTGCCGCCATTGGCAGCTTCAAAATATCCAATTTTATCTTCAATGGCTCCAGTAAATGTTCCTTTCTTATAACCAAACAATTCACTTTCAAATAAACTCGGTGATATTGAAGCCAAATTAACAGCTACAAAAGGCTTTTCTCTTCTTGGTGAAAGATCGTGAATCTTTCTAGCAATCATATCTTTACCAGTACCGGTTTCACCAGCAATGAAAATAGTTTCATTAGTGGGTGCAAAAATCTCTGCAAGCTCAAATACTTTATGCATTAATGGAGAGTCGGTAATCAAGTCTGAGAAGATTCTTCTGCTTGGTTTGTTCTCTAATAATGATCTTCTCAATGAGTCTCTTTCAGACTCGAGAAGTTTTGTATCTAGTGCTCTTCTTATTGTTAAAAGTAATCTGTCAGTATCCGGTGGCTTCGTGATGAATTCATATGCGCCGAGTTTTATTGCTTTTAAAGCGATCTGAACTTCGTGTACTGCAGTTATGACTACAACAGGGATGTTGGGATAAACTGCATAAATTTTTTCAAGCAGCTCAAGTCCATTCATCTCCGGCATAAAAATATCGAGTAAAATTAAATCAATATCCGTTCTATCCAGCAGCGGTAAAACGTTTAA
>CAZLJI010000312.1:0-2378 GCA_964559565.1 uncultured Ignavibacteriaceae bacterium
TAATCAAAACTACAAACGGCGGCGTAACTTTTATAGATGATGATAAGTCCGCTGAAATGCTGACAGAGTTTTTGCTTTATCAGAATTATCCAAACCCATTTAATCCAACTACCACCTTGTCATTTGTCATTGGACAATCGTCATTTGTTTCAATAAATATATATGATGTGTTGGGAAATGAGATTGCAACATTGGTTAACGAAGAGAAACTGGTTGGCAGTTATGAAGTTGAGTTTGATGCAGCCTTACTGCCAAGCGGAATTTATTTTTATCAAATAAAATGCGGAAGTTTCACTCAGACAAAAAAAATGTTATTGCTTAAATAGGCAATCATCAAATAATCAAAAATACTTTACTTTGAAATTTTCACACATAACTTTTCATTTCACAATCTGGATACTATCCATTTCGATTTTGTTTACAGGCTGTTATTCATATTATACTATTCCGAATGAAGATTACAGTAAAATTGAAAATATGGAAGACATTAAAATTGTTTATACGAATGGGAAGGAATTCGTTGTTGAGAAAAATGATACTACCTATGCTAAAGTGATTGAAGATTCTTTGATTGTAAAAAGAGGTGTTGAAAAAAAATTTATACAGATGAATGAAGTCAAAAAAATAAAAGAAAACAGATTTGATTTGGGTGGTACAATAACCGTGATAATTATACCACTTATTATTCTTGTCGCATACTTTTTTGCTAATTTTAGTCTCGGAGACTAGATTAAATTTCCTCTTACTAAGGTGATGATCTTATGCAGGAAATCGAGTTCATTTAATATATCCTTCTACACCGCAATAATTACATTTTTATTCTAAAAGCTTCCTACTCGACTCATACCTTCATAATAAACAAATAACGTTTAAGAGCTGTTTTCAAAACATCGACTGTATCAAAATAAGCTTTTCGGATGGTATTGTTATTGAATAAAAATGCTCGTGGTTGAGTAATATTTTTTAAGAAGAGAACAAGGATGCGGGTTTTCCGTCTATTAATTTCATTTTACTTATTCTTTGTTTTATTTCCTGCTTTAGGAATTTTGGCAGGAGAGAACACTATACAAAACAATTCTTTTGAGTTGGATTCAAATCATTCTTCATTCTATCCAACAGATGATTCCGGCTTGATTTTCGAAAAAACACTCCGCTACATCTCAAAAGACAGTTCTTATACTGATATTCTACAGCTTAAAAATCTGAGCGGTATTGCACAAGCAATTCAATTCAGAATTCAGTTAAATAAAGTTGAAGATGACAGCACAATATTAATTTTCGATAATTTAGAAAAAGGTGCTGACATTAGTAATCAAAACTGGGTGGTGAATTATAATCTTATTAAAGGTACTGTTTTACCGAATGGGGCTTCGAAGGACGAAGTGATAGTCTTAATTTATAATTTGAATCAGAATGGCGGATTACCTCCCGGAGATTACAATGAATTGTTAAAAATCAATTACATTGTCGCAGATCTTCCAGTATTACAAGATAGTGTTAAATCCTCCATGAAAATTACTCACGCTCAGGCAAGCACTGCACAAGGTCAACCGGTTGATATTACACCTTCACGGGATGAATTTAAATTAATTATAAAAGCAATTACAATCATCCCCAGCCAGGGATTAATTTTTGAAAAAGATACGGTTTACCGTCTTGAATATGATTCATATGTAGATATAATGCAGTTGAAAGGTTTGACTGATAAAGCGCAGGCATTGCAATTCAGATTATTAGTTAATCAGTCTGTCGATGACAATGTCATATTAACCTTTCAGAATATTCAAAAAGGAAGTGATATAATTGACCCCAGCTGGATACTTACTTACAATGTATTTAGAGGTCCGCTTACTGGAAACGGTGCATCTGTGGATGAAATCCTTGTCCTGTTATTTAATCTTGACCAGAATAATGGATTACCACCGGGAGACTATGATGAGCTATTAAAAGTCAAGTATCGTGTAGCAGATTTACCAGCATTGCAGGATAGCATTAAATCGTCAATTAAAATTCTAAATGCTGAAGCAAGTACTTATCAGGGTTTTCCAATTGACATTACGCCATCAAGGGATGAACTTACTATCATTGCACAGAACAGAGTCAGCGCTTATGGCGATGTTAATGGAGATGGATGTCTCGATATTCTCGATATTATCATGATTGTTGATCATATAGTAGGCAGAGATTCACTTGAGACAGATGAATTTGGGAGAGCAAATATTGCGCCCTGGATACCGGGTGAGCCTGCCCCGAATCCAGATACGTATGTGAATGTACAAGATCTTTCACTGCTTCAGAATATTATACTCACCGGTGTGTATCCAAATGGTATCGCGATAAATGCATGTTCATTTACAAGCTTTGAAAAAATAAATAGT
>CAZLJI010000312.1:2388-3720 GCA_964559565.1 uncultured Ignavibacteriaceae bacterium
GAAGACTTCAAAGTAACATTCTATATCTATGAAGCTGGCATGACTTTATATTCAGATGCCAGTGTTGATGTAAGAGCAGTCCAGGTAGAATTTGCTGGAAATATTCAGATTTCAAATAATATGTTCATTAATACTGATCTTGGAAACGGGTATTACAATAAAGATGATGAAATACTAAGAGTTCTGTTATATGACAGAAAGGGTATTAAAACTGTTAAATCCGGTGAGAATTTTATTGCAGATATTCCATCATTTATCAATAATCCCGAGGATGTGAGTATTGAAAAACTGATCTTAGTTGATATCAACAGACAAAGAATTATGGATGCTGAAATTGAAATAGTTTATGGAACCCCACCTTATATACCTCTTGATTACATTCTTTACCAGAATTTCCCGAACCCTTTCAATCCGTCTACAAGTGTAAGATTTGAAGTACCAGTTGAAAGTAAAGTAATGATAAAAATTTATGATATTCTTGGAAGAGAAGTGAAAACTCTTTTTAATGAACAAGTTCCAAGAGGAAACTATACAATTGAGTGGGATGGACTAAATGAATCAGGAATGCGGATGAGCTCCGGCACTTATATTTATCGAATGATTGCAAATGAATTCGTTCAGTCCAAGAAAATGCTGTTACTCAAGTAATCAAATAAGTTTATTCGAGCTCAAATATTCCAACAGCACTTTATCTCTGTCGTAAACGTCAGCCCTGAATTGTATCACCCCACTATCATCAACCCAGGCAGTGTAATAATCAATAAATAATGAAGTTTTTTGAGGTAGGATTACATCTGTAGTTTTCCCAAGGCTAGCATACTTTCTAAGTGATTCTCTTTTGCTATAATATTCGGATACCACTTTTTTATCCTCAACTTTTTGTCCTATTTCGATTTTCAAATAATCAATGTTCCATTTAGGATGATTTCTTAATAGAAATTCTGCAAGCGGCAGCGGCTTTTCTACTCGAATGCAGCCGTGACTTACTGCCCTATTGGATTTATTGAACGGCGGTCTGTTGGGAGTATCGTGTAAATATATTCCAAACGGATTATTGAACATAAATTTTATTTTTCCCAACGCATTTCCCGCACCTGGATCCTGAACAATTCTGTATGGAATTCTTTCAGAATGAAGTTCAGCTAATTCAACAGTCATCGGATCTATTTCTACATCTTCTTTGTAAACTTTAAAGTTTTTGTCCCGCAAATAAGTTGAATCCTTCTTCAGTTTGTAGGCTATCTCTTCCCTCATTATGCTTGGTGGAACATTCCAGGTAGGATTGAGAACCATATATGAGATTTCTCCATACATATTGGGCGTTTCCCAATC
>CAZLJI010000313.1:0-3714 GCA_964559565.1 uncultured Ignavibacteriaceae bacterium
GCTTTATATAATGGAGGAGTATTTTGTTGTTGATAATATTCTTTTTGGTCTTGTAAACATTTATAACCGCCCCATTCGTGTTCTTTAATCAAACCGTATGGACGATAATTAACAGGCGTTAATGATTGTAAACTTAAATAATTATTATCATAAAAAATTCTAATTGCATTTTTAATATGATCTGCTGTCCTGAATGGACATGTCAAATAAGTAAGTAAAATAATATCGTTAATATTTATTTGTAGTTGATCAATGAATCTGAAAACTGTTTCTTTCATTGTCGTCTTAGATGTACATGTACAATCAGGTCTGTTTATTATATTTGCACCATATGTATTTATAATATTTTTTTCATTTGTATATACATTCGGGACTATTCCTGTATCTTTAACTGCCTTTATGGTATATGAAATAAGAGGATAATCACCGAGCAAGAATGAAAAAGTATTTTTATAAGGCAATCTACTTGAATTTGTCTTTGCTGGTATGATTGAATGAATCATAATGTTTCCTTTATTTGTTTTGTTTCCTCTTCTGTTTTTTTCTTTATACTCTCCAATTCAAGTATTGCCCCTGTAACTCTTTCTCTATCAATCACAATTTGATTTAATGCTTTTTTTAATTCATTAATTCTCGTTTCTAATTGTTCAACATTCATTTTCATTCTCCTTTTTTTTAAATGATAACCCAATCTTTTGCCCTACATTCGCACCACAAAAAACACTAAAACATACAACCCATAATTCACCTGATATTTTCCCGAACCAAAGCAAAATACATGATATAAGAAATGCAATAAATTTTCTTCCGCCTATAGCTTCAAATGTGTTTTTTATTTTACCCATCATATTACCTTCATAATCAATGCTCTTGCCACCATTGCTAAAATGGCTATCCCTGCACCTATGATAATTGAATTCTTGAGCACTGTTTTTGATAGAGTATCAATATGTTCTTTCAGAGTAGACATGGCGATATGGCACTCATCTTTTGATACTTTGTTATTCATCTTCTGCAAACATATTTCAACTGAATGAATTTTTTCATTACTGCATTTCATGTTTCTTTGAATATCCTCGATATTTTCACGAATGAATTTGAACTGTTCTGTCAGTTTCACAATTTCAGAATCTGCCCAGCGTCTGTTGTCTGTTGTCTCATTGATGTTTTTCATTCCAGTTTCGCTCCTCCAAATTTTACGCCTTCGTAATGATCTAATGGATACGCAGGGCGAGTATATGTAATATCAAGTTTAGCTCCATATTGATTAGAAGGATAATCCCAAGCGTAAAACAATGAACCACCGCTTAACCAATCTCTATTTGCATCGAGCAAAAAAACTATATTGTTATTTTGTACCCAACCTGCTCGGCTTATCACTTCTTGCACTATCGTTTTCAATTCGGGGCTTTCTTTCCATCCATTATTAAGCCAATTTTCTTGCCATAGTACAGACGCTGTCGTTCTTGGTCTATCACTAATATTCCCGTTATAAGTGCCAGCAACAAACAACAATGCGTCATCAGAATCTTGACATTGGACATCACAATCCATTTTATCGTAATTTGGATACCCATAATAATATATTGTTAATTTTGCTGAATCTATTGTCGAATTTTGCGGGATTGGTATTGTCTGAAACCGTAAGCCAGTTACCCTGCCTCCGTCGGTAAATTGAGCAATGGTAGTTCCCGCTATTGTTACGGAAGTATTTACAATGGTTGGTTGAGACGCATCATCGGCACTCGCTCCAATCTGTTCCTGATCCATCACCGTAGGGTCAACTACTATCGGAAATTTATAATCATTCATATTCCCTTTAAGTGATATATCCATCAGATTGCTTTGAGCCGATAAATTTCGTTCAAATTCAATCTCTTTAAAATCAGCGTCGTAACATTTTACCTCTTCAATCAACGAACCATATTGAATATGTTTTTCATTTTTTATATTAGCTAATTTATTCGATATTAATTTAACTCGTAAATTATTCAATCGTCCCAATGCCTGTTGATTATAGACAATAAAATTCTGTTTCATACCAGCAACGCTTGGAATAATTTCTACATCAATCCCCTCTTCCACATTCTTATACACCATCTTATTATCTATCAGCTCACCATGAGTATCAAGATTAGTTCCGTTATTTGTAGTGATCGTCTCTTCAACTAAATCACCTGCTTTGTTTATTATCCAAAATCCTATCTTGTCGTTATAGATATGCGCTTGATAATCAGCTTTTGTTATAGACAAGTCAATAGGGTCAATCGTTAAATCAATATCATGGTAGTTCCCTTCTGCGTCTGAATAATGGATATTCCCGATTGACTGGGAATTAATATATTGATTTCTTTTGCCTGTCTTATATGTCTTTGATCGTGGCGTTCTCATAGAGATTATTTCTTCCTGTCCCCATGCGCAAGAACAGAATATCAAAAGCCATGCAATTATCTTTCTACTCATTATCTACCCCGCTAACCGTACAACCAGAATATTTTATTGTCGTTCCTTCCACATACGGATCAGGTTCTCCGCCTGTCGTCCATGTGTTTCCAAGATAGCTCAAAACATAATCAGTTAAATTCACACCGTCAGCACAAAAGCCCCTCGTTCCATCCACCGAATGAGCTGTGTATGTTCTCATTTTAGAACGGATGACATCTTGATTCGGAAACGGGAAGAGATCATCCTCAGTCGTTGTATTCCAACCATCCTCACCATACATCGTTCCGTCAGTCCCTATCTTCTTTGTAATAGTGGGACCGCATATCCCGCCACCAGAACCAGCAGTCTCAAGATAAGAACCAGTCTCTATCCTGTGCGGGTACATGTATCCAGTATCATGCGGATTTGTGCTTGTGGTCTCACCTGATTGCTGAGTACTATAATAAAAATGTGTATCATTATCATAAAGACAGTTATATGTATGATTAGCAGATTCGACATAAGAAAAACCATAAGTGTGATGAGCGATAATGTTACTATTTGCCTGTAGTAGTACACCCGTTCCGCCTTCTCGGATTCCGTATCCACTCGTATACATAAGCGCATTATTGTTTATCGTTACCGCATCACCATTAAAATATATTCCGTTTGTCGCAGTTGCGTTATTCATGATACAAGCGTTATTAGTGAATGTTATAGGTGAAGCGGCACTTTCAAATAATCCGATCATGCCATAATCATTGATTGCCATACATCCAGTAGCCGAATAATCACTTGACCCGTTTGCAGTATAGAACACCGATTTACTTTCAGGAATAATTTCAGGTTCTGTCCCAACATAAGTATATACTCCGTCAACAGATATACAGTTTTGGAAATAAGTATCGTCTCCCCAATAAGTGACAAAGCAACCGTCCTGATTCCCTGTCGGATGTGTATAATAAGCGTCCCGCCTAACTACGCACCGTCTTACTATATTCCTCGTCGAGCGTGTATAATCTGTGTATTCACCTCTGAATACAAAAGCATATGAACATCTGCCCCATGCAAAACATTCTTCAACTAAAATATCCGTACATCTCGTAAACCTGAAATGCCATGCATATGATTCCTCAACACAACAATTAATTACTTTTGCATGAAAAACATGATATAAATGAAGCCCTGCTGTAGTAGCATTTTTAAGATGAAATCCTTCCAGATGGATATAATTCATTTCTGCGCCAAGATATATCGGATTCCATGTCCCCTCACCATCAAGTATTGTCT
>CAZLJI010000314.1:0-3712 GCA_964559565.1 uncultured Ignavibacteriaceae bacterium
TGAATACTAATGGCACCTGTATTGTTGTTAATGCTAGCAATGTTGTTCTTGATGGGCAGGGATTTAATATTACTGGAAATGTTCCAATAGATGATTACACTTACGGGCCTAGCGGAGATCATGGAATTTATGTAAGCCATCATCTTAATATAACAATCCATCATCTTAATATTAAGAGTTTTAATAATGGTATTTATCTTGATAATTCTAATAATAGTAATATAACACAGATTGATTCTAGTTATAACTGTCCTTATGGTATTTCTCTTACTACAAGCTCCAATAATGCTATCTCTGATGTAAATACTACTTACAATGGTGATGCAGGCATGTTTGTATATCAAGATTCTAATAATAATGCTATAGAAAATATTGAATCTTACGATAATAGGGAGGTAAATATTTATGTTGAAGCTAATTCAGATAATAATACCTTTACCGATATTAATGTAACTTCAGAAATAGGTACTGGCTATGGTATTGCGGTAATGGGTGGGAGTTCAGAAAATCAGTTTACAACACTTGAGGCCAATAATGGTATTGCTATAGGCCTTTATTTGGATTATAGTTCCAATAATAGTTTCACAGATATAACCGCGAGATTCAATAATAACCAAGGTATTTATCTTGGTTCTTCTAATAATAATAGTTTTAATGACGTATCTTTAGAAGGTTATCCCGGAAGCAGTTATAGGGGTATTGAGCTAGGATATAGCTCAAATAACCGTTTTGAAGATATAACTATTGAAAATTATGTGGATCATGGATTATCGGTGGGCTATGGCTCTGATAATAATACTTTTACAGATATTACTTCAACAGGAAATGATGTCGGAATCTATCTTTATCTCGAATCTGACGGGAACATTTTTGATAGGGTGGTATCTAACGATAGCAGCAATTATGGGCTTATTATGGCAAGTAATTGTTCTTATAATCGGTTCCTTAACTCTCGATTTGAACAAAATCTAGCCGGGATTTCAATAGAGGACTCTATAAATAATACTCTACAAAATGTTACAATCTCTTATCATGGTTCTAGTAGCGGCCTAAGCATTTACGGCGATGGGCATAATTTAAGCGACTTATATTTGAGCCAGAATCAATATGCTCTGGAGATTGAAGGTAATGATTACTCGATCAATAATTTAGTTTTAGAGGATAATGGCCATGGTTTAGTCTTATTGGACAGTGTTTTGAACAGCAGTTTAACAAATGTAACTATTAAGGATACTTCCAGTGGATATGGAATTGAGATTTATGGTCTTTCAGACAATAATAATATCTCTATAATCAATATCAGCAATTCTGGAAGCGGCGTTGATGTTCTTGTAAGCGGAAATAATAATAGAATCGGTGGAAACTTCTCTTCTGCAACCGGAATTCAGATGAATTCCCAAGGCGATACGCTTTATCTTCTTGAAGATTCGAATTTTGCTGGAACAGGAATAGAGATTACAGCAGATAATGTTACGATTGATGGTCAAGGACATATCATAGTCGGAGATAGGGGTTCATTCGATTTTGGAATTCGTTCCAGTATTTATGATAATATAACTATTAAGAATTTTGGCCGTATTGAGAAATTTGGTTATGGTATTGCAATAGGGCAAAGTAGTAATCCTACTAATAATCATGTTATTAGAGATATAATTTTTTATAATAACACTGAAAAAGCTCTTGAAATTTATGAGTGCAGTAATTCTATTCTTTCAAATATTTCTTCTAGTTATAGTTATGCGGGTATCACTGCATACTACTCTTCAAATAATCTTATGGAAGACTTAGAATTAATAGATCATATTTACACAGGCGTTTATCTTGAAGGTAGTTCAAATAATAATCTAACTCATATTAATACAATAAAAAATCCTCGTGAAGGAGTTTATTTATTTTCAAGTTCAAATAACAACTTAAATAATATAACTGCTAATTCCACTTCAGGTTCAGGTAAGGGGGTTTATTTAACTGCTAGTAGTTCAAATAACAACTTAAATAATATAACTGCTAATGATAATGCTTATGGTATTTATTCTGAAGGGGGTTCAAATAATAACCTGACAAAGATAACTGCGAATTCAAATAATGTTGGAGTATATCTTTCCTCAAGTTCGAATAATAACCAGTTGGAGAATATTACTTCCGAATATAATTTATTTTATGGAATCCATTTATCTTCATCAAATTCTAACTCTTTAAGGGGCATAGCTTCAGATTATAATTCGAACATTGGAATTCTTTTGCAATCTGGATCTAGTAATAATAATGTTGAAGATGCAGAATTAAACCTGAATAATGGCGGTCTTGCCATAGAGACTGGTTGCAACAATAATAATTTTACCAATCTATCCGTTAAGGATAGCGATTCTAGGGGAATTTTATTGGTCGAAGCTAATAATAACCGCTTTGTTGATGTAATCTCTAGCAATAATGGCGGAGATGGGCTTGATGTGCTTACTGGAGTCAATAATTCATTTACTAATATTACTGCAAACTCAAATGATGCGGGAATTAGATTGGAGATAGACTCTTCGAACAACAATCTTTCAGACGTAACTGCGAATGATAATAATTTTTATGGAATTTATTTGGATTCTTCGTATAATAATAGTTTAGCTGAGGTTGCTGCTGTTTCTAATGGTAATAACGGCATTTATCTTCTTTCAAGTTCAGATAATACCTTGGTAAATTTAGAGGTGGTATCAAATCCATATGGCCTCTCGCTTCTTTCAAGTTCAAGAAATAATTTAAAAAATCTTGATCTAAATTTAAATTCGTACGGCTTAATCCTTTTTTCAAGTTCAGATAATAATATCGTTAACTCGGAGAGTTACTCCAATGTTGGCTTTGAAGTAGATTATGTTTCTGGAACAGGAAACAAGCTTGTCTACAATAATTCTTATGGAAACATTGAATTTAGAGAATTCTCTAATGATGTTGAAGGAAACTTAACATTTTATGAAGAAGAGTATCAAGAAAATGCCAATGGTTATGATTCTTCTGGCGGCCTTAGCTGGAGTGATGAATTTGTAGTCTATGATGGAGATTTTTCCACCTACACTGGACCCTTGAATGATGGATCAACTTCTCTTTTGGATATTAATTATACTAAACCGGTTAATTTCAATCAAGCCTATTGGAGAGTTATGGATGGATTTGGCGAAGCAAATTTAAGCATACCTCAATCTTGTTTAGATTATAGCCCCTCAGAATTAGTTTTGAATATTCTTGATCATTGGGCGCCTATTGGAGGCACTAATTATGTTCAATGGAGATGTAATTCTGATACTGGCTGGCAAGTATTAAGAGAGTCAAATACTATCAAGGTTCATGAAGAAGCAATGATTTGGAAGAAACCTGGAAACATACAAATCGGAAATAACTTCGCAGCTATAAATATAGCAGAAATTGATGGATTAAACAGAACTGCAAATGTGACGCTGAATACAGATTATGACAAGAGCTATCCTGCTTTGCTTAGAAAGATAATGCGGGATGGAGTTGAATGCGGGGGCGCTGGAGTAGAGAATGCTTTATGCTTTAATCAAACATCATTCAATAATCAAGTGATAACCTTTAGCGTTAATCACTGGTGATGAAAAAAATTGAAAATTAAAAAAGAAGTTTATGGTATACAAAAAATATATTTCGAAGAACGGTAAAAAATTTGGGCCCTACTACTATGAAAGCTATAGAGATTCTGAGGGAAATG
>CAZLJI010000315.1:0-3701 GCA_964559565.1 uncultured Ignavibacteriaceae bacterium
ACAGCAGGATATAAGACATTACGGCGGCTTAAAAAAATATATGCCGCTCACTTATGGAACTTTTTTAGTTGCAGCAGTCGCTATCTCTGGAATTCCACCTCTCTCGGGGTTTTTCAGTAAAGATGAAATTCTCTGGTATTCGTTCACAAATCTTGGATTTGTTTTTTGGCTCATTGGCTTGATAACAGCTTTAATGACTGCATTTTATATGTTCAGGCTTTACTTTATGACTTGTAAAGGAAAAGAAAAATTCGATCATCATAAAGCCCACCCGCACGAATCACCAAAGCTGATGACAATTCCATTAATTGTTTTGGCTGTACTCTCTGCTATTGGTGGGTTCATTGGTATCCCTGAAATTTTCTCCGGTGAACACGGAAATCTTTTCCATAGCTGGCTTGCGCCAGTATTCAAAACTGCTGAAATGAAATTGATGCATTTTGGTGGTCACTCACACTTCGAAGAATTATTGCTTATGATCATCTCTGTGGCTGCTGCAGCGGGCGCAATCTTTTACGCTCGATTTGTGTATTTGAAAAAGCCTGAAATAGCAGAAAAAACTGCTTCGAGATTCAAAGGTGCCTACAACATTTTGCTTAATAAATATTTCTTAGATGAAACTTATGATGCAACGATTGTTAACCCGATAGTTAAAGGTTCTGAGAGTATTTTATGGAAGATAGCCGATAATAAAATCATTGATGGATTAATAAATTATCTGGCTAAACTTATTGATATTATTTCTGATGTTATTAAAAAAATTCAAACTGGTGTTGCTCAATCTTATGCTCTGGTCATGGTTCTTGGGATCTTAATTGCTCTTTTCTGGATAATTATTAGCTACTCATAAATGGAACAATCATACTTATTGACATATCTTCTCGCGGCTCCGGTTATTGGTTCGCTTCTTCTTCTTTTTATTAATAAGGAAAAAGCACAACTGATAAAAAATGTTGGCTTGATTGTCTCACTAATTGCCTTCGTTATCTCACTGATTATCTATTTTGATTTTAATGATCAGTCAAGTGATTTCCAGTTTGTGCATAAATTCAATTGGATAACAGATCTTAATATCAGCTACCACGTTGGTATTGATGGCTTGTCACTGCTGTTAATACTTTTAACAACATTTCTTACTCCTCTCACTCTGATTTCAAGCTGGAGCAGCATAAAAAATAAAGTAAAAGAATTTACATTCTTCATGCTTTTCCTCGAGCTGGGAATGCTTGGTGTTTTTGCATCACTTGATATGTTTCTGTTTTACGTATTCTGGGAAGCAATGCTCATACCAATGTATTTTATTATTGGAATATGGGGCGGCGAAAGAAGAATTTATGCATCAATCAAGTTCTTTATTTATACAATGGCTGGCAGCTTGTTAATGTTGGTTGCAATAATCTGGCTTTGTGTTTACTCAGCTGACCTTCTTGGTGGATTCACCACAAATCTTCTTGATTTATATAAAACTGGTCCGACTATCGACACAACAATTCAGGGATTTCTATTCCTTGCTTTCGCTTTAAGTTTTGCAATTAAAGTTCCACTGTTCCCATTCCACACCTGGCTACCCGATGCACACGTTGAAGCACCGACTGCGGGCAGTGTGATTCTTGCAGGCGTGTTACTGAAAATGGGAACATATGGTTTTTTAAGATTTAATCTTCCGTTATTCCCGCAAGCATCACTTGATTATGCAGGTTTAATATCTGTGCTCGCTGTCATTGGAATTATTTACGGTGCTCTGGTTGCAATGGTTCAAACGGATATGAAGAAACTTGTTGCCTATTCATCTGTTTCGCATCTTGGTTTTGTAATGCTTGGAATATTTGTATTAAATCAGGAAGCTGTTCAGGGTGCTGTAATTCAAATGATCAATCACGGTTTATCAACAGGGGCACTCTTCCTTTTAGTTGGAATGATTTACGAAAGAACTCACACAAGAAAAATTGCTGACTATGGTGGTATCGCGAAAATTGTTCCTTACTTTTCGTTTGCATTACTTTTCACTTCACTTTCTTCAATTGGTTTACCGGGACTGAATGGCTTCGTTGGTGAATTTTTGATTTTAACCGGTGCATTTAAATCAACTGTTCTTGGGAGCTGGTGGTTTACTGTCTTTGCTGCAACAGGAGTGATCTTCGCAGCAGTTTATTTATTATGGATGTATAAAAAAGTTGCTTTCGGTGAAGTGACTAATTCAAATATGAATTCTGTTACAGATTTGAATTTTCGTGAAAAGTTAGTTTTAATTCCTATCTTCATTTTTATTGTTTGGATCGGAATCTACCCCAGCACATTCTTAAAAGTATCGGATAAATCATCCGAAAAAGTTATCGAGCAGGTATTAAATCCCACACAGATCAATTTAGAATAGTTCCGTATGATTAATAAGAAGTTCTACTACTTAATCATACTTGCATTCCTGCTAATCACATTCATCGGAGATACTAATGCATTCCAGGTGAATGTAGATAGTTCATCCGGCGTAGTGGAGGATTCTGTTTCAACTCAATCTGAAGAACATGTTCTGCCCGATTTGTTTATGGTATTTCCATTTGTCATCCTGTTAATTATGATCGCGACAGGACCGCTTTTCTATCATCATTTCTGGGAAAAATACTATCCACTGATTTCTATTATACTTGGACTAATTATAGTTCTATACTATTTAATTTTTTTACACGATACGCACAGTTTACTTCACACAGCAGCGGAGTATCTTTCTTTCATCGCACTGCTGAGTTCACTTTTTGTTGCTTCAGGTGGAATTCTAATTAAGGTAGATAAAAAAGCAACTCCATGGTTAAACGCCGGCATTTTACTTTTTGGTTCCGTCATCGCAAATATCATTGGAACGACCGGCGCCTCGATGCTGCTTATCAGACCATTTATAAAAATCAATAAAGACAGAATTCAGCCTTATCATATAATATTTTTTATTTTTCTCATTAGCAATATTGGAGGATGTTTGACGCCCATCGGAGATCCTCCATTGTTTCTTGGATTTCTTAGAGGCGTAAGATTCTTTTTAGTGATTACTGAAGTCTGGTATATCTGGCTTCCCACAATATTGCTGGTTACAGCGATTTTTATTTTTATTGATTCACGAAATAAATCTGCAACCGGATCTGAGGTAAGTTATAGTGGAAAGATAGAATTCAAAGGGATGAAAAATGTATTCTACCTTGTTGTTATTATAGTTTCAGTTTTCATTGATCCTGCAGTAATGAGTTGGGTTCCTGAACTAAGTCCATTGCCGATAGGAATTCGTGAGATTATTATGTTCTCAATGGTCATCATCGCTTACAAAACAGCAGATGAGTACGTGCTTAAGTCAAACGAATTTAATTTTGAACCGATCAAAGAAGTAGCGTATCTTTTTGTTGGAATATTCGCCACGATGATTCCTGCGTTACAATTAATCTCATATGAAGCCAATGTTCTTGGCGAGAAATTAACTCCGGGAATATTTTATTGGGCAACTGGTTTGCTTTCAGCCTTTCTTGATAATGCTCCAACTTATTTAAATTTTCTAAGTGCTGCTATGGGTAAATTTGGAATGGATGTTAATTTGCCTTCTGAAGTATTAAGATTTGAAAAGTTGCATCCGATTTATATTTCAGCAATTTCAGTAGCGGCAGTATTTTTTGGTGCAATGACTTATATAGGCAACGGACCAAATTTTATGGTTAAATCAATTA
>CAZLJI010000316.1:0-3699 GCA_964559565.1 uncultured Ignavibacteriaceae bacterium
TTTATTTTGATAGAGGCCTGCAAGTTGAGACAAAGCTTCCGGGGCTAATTCACTGTTAGAATAATCATTCACAATTTCTTCGAATGCAATTACTGCTTCGGGTACTTTATCCTTCTTCAAATAATTTTGTGCTTCATCGAAGAGTTCTTTATCTGTCTTTTTTGTTGAGCAGCCAACTACTAGAAATATTGAAATTAATGCTATAATTGATTTCATTTTAATGACCTTTTATGATTATAATTGAAGCAAAATTATCATTTTAGCACTCAACAAACAATGAATGAATTTTTCAAAGAGTTGCTTTAACTGATAATAAAAAGCCGGCTCTTGGTTCAGAACCGGCTAAAGAAGTTGAAAATTGAATTGCTAATTTCTTACCATTATTTAGCTAATATCATCTTCTTAACCTGACTAAAGTTTTGTCCATCGATTCCGGTTGCCTCAATCCGATAGAAGTATACACCACTATTGAATTCAGAAGCATCAAATGATACTTCATGGAAACCTGAAGTCATATTCCCACTAACAATTGACTTTAACTCCTGTCCCAAAGCGTTATATATTTTCAAATTAACTTTGGAATCTACAGCCAGGCCAAATCCAATTGTCGTGGTAGGATTGAAAGGATTTGGATAATTCTGATCGAGAACAAATAACTCTGGTGATGAGACTTCGATACTTATTTCTTCCGAATAAGCAATGGTTCCATCAAAGTCTATTTGCTTTAGACGATAAAAATAGTTGCCCGGACTTACTCTTGCATCAACGAATGAGTAATATTGTCTTTCGGTTGTTGTACCAAAACCAGGAACATATCCTACTGATATATAACCACCATCAGATCTTTTTTGTATCTCAAATCCTTTGTTGTTTTTTTCAGTTGAAGTTTGCCAGTTTAGAGTTACATTTCCGTTATTGGAAGTTGCAGTGAAAAAAGCCAACTCAACAGGTACGACTATTAAATTTCCACAACCAATGACATCAAAGTTAGGCCAGGCTGAGCCAGTACCCGAACCTGTTGCATTACCATATCCACCTGGAACATATACTTTAATTGTATCTCCATGCAAACGAGTAGCAACAGCGTTAAATATATTTGACATCTTTATTGGCTTATTATTCACAAGATCTACCCACTGTTCAAGTTGGACATCAAAAACGTGAGTTGTATCATAATAACCTCCAGGTCCACCTCGTTCACCGCAAACTAAAAAGAAATATTTGTCAATAGCATTTGCACCAGGACGACTTAAGCCAGTGTAAATTGTCGGAACCGCGGGTCCTGCTGTCCAGGTAATCAGGGAAGCATTGGCACCAATTGTCCCTATATAAGTGCTTTTCAGAAAAGCTGTATTAAAACCAGCAGACATAATTATTTTATTTCCGGAAATACCTAAACCAAAAGTTCTTCTACCCTGTCCAGCAGGCAGAGAATTTGTAATCGTTCCCCACGTATTTGTAGCAATGCGATAATAGTGAACATTTAGGTTCGTAGCAGATCCAGTATATGGACCACCAACAACGAAAATTACACTATCTCCCCAACTGACTGCACCATGACCTGTTAATGCAACTGGCATTGGAGCCTTGGTAGTCCAACTACCTGTGGCGGGATTGTATTCATAAACTGTATTTACAGGTCCTGTTGTAATACTGGTAGTTCCACCTCCAAGAAAATATAATTTTCCAGCACAAACGGTCATGGCTCCACCAGTTAAAGCAACCGGTAGTGGAACCCCCGTAGTCCAGGATCCGCCATTGGTGTACTTTATTATAGTTGTCGTGGGGCCTCCAGTCGTAGATGGCGTGTGAACATATAATGTATCCCCAAGCCATCTAGCTTCCTGAAAGTAAGTTGCTGCGGGAAGATTAGGATAAGTGCCTGTTGGGCACCAATTACCAGCATCCTCAGATATGGGATACCAATTGACTACATCCGGATAAAATTTTTGCCCTGCTACAAAATCTTCAGCAAAGCCCATTCCATCCTGAGCGAGGATGAAACCGGATGTAAAAATGGAAATGAAAAGAATGAAAATGAATTTATTCATAGAACCTCCCTAAGTGATTATGAATTGATTAGTTATTAAGCAGAATAGAAAAAAGTAAGCTTTTATTACTATTACTTTTTTTTCTATAACTGATTTAAATAATCTGATTAATAATAATTTTTTTTATCGATAATATCAAGTATCTATCAGAAAGATTATTCGTAAATTCAGATACAAAAGAGTAGGTAATAAAAAAGCCGATTCATATTTCAGAACCGGCTTATTAAGAAAGGATTTAGTTCGGAAAGCCCCGAGCTTTTCGATCATTTTTACTTGGTTAATATCATTTTCTTTACATCTACGAAGTTTGTTCCATCAATTCCTGCAGCTTCAATTCTATACATATAGACACCGGTGTTTAAAGAAGTTGCATCAAAGTTTACCTGATGAGAACCAGAGGTAAGATTTCCATCCAATAGCGAAGCAACTTCCTGTCCAAGAACATTAAATACATTCAAGCTAATTTTCGAGTCCACAGCAAGCTTGAACGAAATCATTGTACTTGGGTTGAATGGATTTGGATAGTTCTGATCTAGTGCAAATACAGCTGGAGCCGGAACATCTATTTCAACTACATCTGAATATTCAAATGTTCCGCCAAAATCGATCTGTTTCAATCTGTAGCTGTATGAACTAACGCTAACATTTCTATCAGCATATGTATAGTTCCGGGTCTCAGTTGTAGTTCCAGATCCTTCAACAAAAGCAATTGTAATGAATTCACCATCAATGCTTCTCTCAATTTCAAAACCCTGGTTGTTGGTCTCGGTTGCAGTTGACCAGTTAAGCACTACTTCATTTTCAGTAGCGGTTGCTGTGAAAGAAGTCAATTCTACTGGGACAGTCAAACCATAGAGAGCAAAATACATATCAGTTCCTAAAGCAGCAATACAAGTCTGAATGGAACCCCAAGTTGTACAACCAACAGCAAATCCACCTCCTGGGTTTTGCCATTGAGCTACACTGCCAAATGAGCCATTAACCTGACTCCAATACCATTGTCCGGCAGGGGTGAAATCCATTCGGCATTGAACAGAAACCCAATAGTTACCTGGAGTCAGTACTGCTGGATTTGCAAGGGTTATTGTAAAAACGCTAACGCCGTCATAAGTAAAAGCTTGACTAAGACCTGAATAAACCTGTGTCCCTGGTACTCCAGCATTGTTTGAGTAGAAAAATACATTAAAGCCAGCTGCTGGACCAGATAAACTATAAGAACCACTTACGACAACCTGATCGACAGTCCATCCAGGTGATGGTACAACAAAATTATCAGCAATCTGACAATCAAAAGGATCATTTGCTGCTTCAAAATCCTGCGAAGCATAACCATTAGTATTTCCACCAGCCGTCTGATCATACAGTAACGCCATGCTTCCATCGACTTGTTGTGGACTAACTGCTGATTCCAAATGTAAATTGAGTTGAGCAAAACTGCTTGTCATAAAGAGAGAAGCAGCAAGAAAAAGAACGGAAAGAAATTTAGGCATAATGCCTCCTTGAATAGTGAACAGATATGTTATTTAGTAAAAGTCTTGTTATCACGAAGAAATATATATATAATTTTAATGATTCGAAAAAATTTATATGAATAAAAAAGCCAGCTCATATTTCAGAGCTGGCTTTTTAAATGTAAGAACTAATCCCG
>CAZLJI010000317.1:0-3687 GCA_964559565.1 uncultured Ignavibacteriaceae bacterium
CTAATAAATCCTGTTATGGAAGCTGCATCAACTGCAATACTTCCTCTGAAACTATGATGGTTGATGAGAATGTTATTATAAATTGTATTCCCGGTTGAACCATCAACAATAAGAACGCACCATCTTCCATCAGAAGGTTGAATAATAGTGTTATTATAAACTTTATTGTTCTTTGAAGCATCACCGCCATCGATCTGGTACATTGCTATTCCACTTGCGTGATTGTTGTAAACCAGGTTGTTGAAAATTTCAGAATCCTGAACTCCATCCATATTTATTGCTGAACCACCACCATAGCCATTATCGTGAATAATATTGCCTTCAACAATTGCGTCACTAATAATTCCATCACCACCCATTGAAATATCTCCGTTCATATGAATGCCGCAGCCGTTATTGTTGAATGAATGATTGGTTCGAATGATGGCTCTGTCACTGCTGTTGGAAAGATAAATCCCGTGTTCATCTTCAGAGAAAGAACAGGAATTATTTTCGATTGTGATATCATCTGTGAATCCGGTAAAAATTCCCCACCGATAATTGTTGTAGCAGTTGTTATTTCTGATTACAACAAAATCTGAAAGCACTATTCTTATTCCCGCTCTTGGCTGATCGGTTACTTCAAATCCATCAATAACAATCCAGGAAGCATTCTCAATATTAATTCCGTCAGTAGTTACAGAGTTTCTTTCATCGATTACGACATTAGTTTCAATTGCTTTAAAAACTATTGGAGAGTTTTGAGTTCCGTTTTCTCTGATATCAAATCCGACATAATTTCCTTCAAGAACTAAAACTGAATCTCCCGTCGAAATCATATCTGCAGCATATTGCAAGGTTTCAAAAGCTGTCTGCGGTGTTAATCCGTTGTTGCTGTTATTTCCTGTTCCCGAAACGTAATAATTTGTGGAGTACGCATTGAAACTCAGGCTAATGATCAATGCTGTCAATTTTGGGAGTTGTAATTTTAATTTCATATTCTTCCTTTTTTTTTATTGCATTTATGGAGACAATTAAAATACCAGAGTAAATTGGTGCAATCTTTTTACGAATCGTGATTTTCAGCAACTTAACAATTTGTTAAAGCGTCAAAGATTACATTTTGACCGTCTATTATGGTAATTTTACGAAGCTTTTTTATGCAACTTTTAATCACAAAACAGAAGATTCTATTGGAGCATTTCAATGAATTTTAACCTCATAAAAAAATCTGAGTTCGATAAGGTAAAATCCTTTAACGGTGACTGGGCAACCAGGATGGAGCTGTTTGCTGATATGTGCAGATACAACACACTGGTTGCTGTTAAGAAAGCGGGCTCAGGTCATCTTGGCTCATCACTCAGTGCGATGGATATTACAACTTATCTTTATTTAAACGAAATGAATGTTTTGCAAGTCGGCCTCGATTCACCTGATAGAGATATTTATTTTTCTTCCAAAGGTCATGATGTGCCGGGACTTTATGCTCTCTTTTATGCACTCGGAATTATTCCTGAAGAAAAATTATTAATGCTCAGAAGATTGCATGGTCTTGACGGTCATCCTGAAGTTCGTCAACCTGGAATTGAAGCAAGTACTGGTTCGCTTGGAATGGGAATTTCAAAAGGCAAAGGATTTGCTTGGGCAAAATCTTATAATAAAAATAGCGGGCATGTTTATGTTTTAACTGGCGATGGTGAATTTCAGGAAGGACAGATTTACGAATCACTCCAGGCAACAGCACATCAAAAAGTAAATAATGTAATCGCAATAATGGATCATAATAAATATCAGACGGATATGCTCGTAGCTGATGTGAATAATATTGAAGATGTGGTTGAGAAAGTTTCTGCGTTTGGCTGGTACGTTGTAAGAATAAACGGACACGATTATAATATGCTAAAGCATACTTTCGATGCAATGAAGAAGTTACCTGATAAACCAAAAATGATCATTGCAGATACAATAAAGGGAAGGGGAGTTTCATTTATGGAAAAACCTCTTACTGAAACTTTCCAGGGTAAAACACTTTATAAATGGCATTCCGGTGCACCAGATGATGAAAGCTATGATAAAGGATTAGCTGAACTAACTGAAGCAATTAATAAACTAGCTTCAAAGCTGGGTATAGGAAGAATACAGATACCAGAAAATAAATCTGAAGGGAAACCAATTACAAAGCTCGACAAAGAATTTGTAACAGAAGCTTACGGTGAAGTGTTAGTTGAACTCGCTAAGACAAATAAAAAATTTGTCGTACTTGATGGTGATCTTTCTGCAGATTGTAAGCTGCGAAACTTTGAGAAAACGTATCCTGATAGATTTATTGAAAACGGTATTGCAGAGCAAGATATGGTCTCGATGGCTGGTGGGTTAGCAAGAATGGGATTGATCCCGATTGTAAATACATTTGCAAGCTTTCTTGCTGCAAGAGCAAACGAACACATTTACAACAATGCTGGTGAGAAGACAAAAATTATTTACACTTGTCATTTCTCCGGGATGATTCCTGCTGGACCGGGAAAATCTCATCAAAGTGTTCGGGATATTTCTCTGTTCGGTGCTTTGCCGAATGTTACGATAATTCAACCGTGCAATGCTGAAGAAACAAAGTGGGCAACGGATTATTGCATCAATGTTGCAGAAGAAAATTGTATGCTAAGATTGGTAATTGGTCCTTCACCAGAAAGTATTCAATTACCGAAAGATTACAAATTCAAAGTTGGTATTGGTGCTGAACTTACTCAAGGCAGCGATGCAATTTTATTTGGATACGGACCTGTTATGCTTCACGAAGCATTGGTAGCTGTTGACTATTTGAAGAAGATTGGTTTTGGTTTGAAGGTTGTGAATATGCCGTGGTTGAATAAAATTGATAAAGACTGGCTAAAGAAAATTGTAAACGATCAAAAGAAAATATTTGTTTTGGAAGATCATTCTGCAATAGGTGGATTAGGCGACAGATTGTTAAATGAATTCGTGTCAATTGGTGTAATTAGTGGCAAAGAATTTACCAATTTTGGTTTAACCGAATATCCCGAATGCGGAACACCTTTAGAAGTACTCGAATTTCATAAACTTGATGGAAAGTCTCTCGCACAGAGAATTTCAGGAGTAAAGGACATAGAAACAGCTGAAGCAGTCAAGCAAAAATATACTGCAGATGCACCGCAGTAGTTATCGAAGCACTCGCTGACTGAGTGTAACACTCTTATGTCATTCTGGCCCTACCTGTCCGGCAAGCAGGTTGTCCAGAATCTGATTAATATTCACGTGGTGCAGATTCCGGACTCATTTCATTCGCCGGAATGACGTCTATCAGTACATTCAACTAATAATTATTCAAACAACTCATTCAGATTGTGAACATAAAATGCCAGCCCGGTCATTTTAGTTTGTAACTCATTGTAGTCAAAGTAGTCTGTATTATAATATCGTATATCAATGTGATCTCTGAGAAAATCTGTTATCGGGTCTTTAGCCCACAATGCACAGAGCTTGAGTAAACTTTTAGCTCTTATCTCAAAACCATTTGTCTCCTTTGGGTCAGGATAACCGCGACCTGAAAAGTGTCCAAAGTACAATGTAACTGTTTCGACAAATTCGAGTTTTGTACCAGCGCGAGAAACAATTTTTTCGTCGCCTTCGATTTCAACTATATTCTTCCAGAATTTCAAGTCACTTAAAGTCGGTTGATATTCCCAATCG
>CAZLJI010000318.1:0-776 GCA_964559565.1 uncultured Ignavibacteriaceae bacterium
AGAACAAACTAACATTAACTTTGAATAAATATGAGCTTAGATGTATATTTAAACGACACACCAACTCTTTATAATGAGTATGGATATGAATTATACTGGGCAAACATTACTCATAATTTAAATACGATGGCTGATGAAGCTGGTATTTATGAGGCTTTATGGAGACCAGAAGAAATAGGAATTACTAAAGCTGGACAACTAATTGAACCTTTAACAAAGGGTATTGAATTAATGAAATCTAATCCTACAAGGTTTATGAAACACGATGCCCCTAATGGGTGGGGAACTTACGATCAGTTTGTCCCGTGGATTGAACGTTATTTAGAAGCCTGTATAAATTATCCTGAATCATCAGTAAGAGTAAGCCGATGAAAAAAGCAACTTCGTTACCCAAACTTAAAGCGAAACTTCAGATTATCTTCAATGAATTTATCCGGCTCCGGGACAAGGATCAGCCCTGTATCTCCTGTGGACAATATAAACCACTCCAGGCGGGGCATTACTATTCTGTCAAGGGATATGATGGATTGAGGTTTGACGAGCTTAATTGTCACGGAGAATGTTCCGGATGCAATTGCTTCGACGAAAGCCACCTGATCGGGTACGGTGAAAACTTACTTGAGAGAATAGGGGATATTAAATTTTATCGCCTTAAAGCAAAAGCGCAGGACTATAAAAAGGATGGTTATAAATGGTCCCGGACAGAACTTGAGGAGAAGATAAAATATTATTCACAGCGAGTAAAAGATATTAAATGATGTTTGAAATGACCTGTA
>CAZLJI010000318.1:786-3679 GCA_964559565.1 uncultured Ignavibacteriaceae bacterium
TGGTTACGTTGCCTCGGTGGGTGGTTCTGCCGGGGCTTTTAACTGAGATAATATGAAAATACTTGTAGCTTGCGAAGAAAGTCAGGCGGTAACAATAGCGTTCCGCAACAAAGGGCATGAGGCGTATTCATGCGATATACTACCATGTTCGGGGGGACATCCTGAATGGCATCTTGAAGGAGATGTATTGTTTTATTTAAATTCCGGTTGGGATATGATGATAGCCTTTCCCCCCTGCACTCATTTGGCCGTATCGGGTGCTGCCTGGTTTGAACAGAAACGGAAAGACGGCAGACAACAGCAGGGTATCGATTTCTTTATGCAGATGGTTAACGCACCTATTGAAAGAATAGCGATTGAAAATCCTGTCGGGATAATGAGTACGGTATATAGAAAACCTGATTGTATCATACAGCCTTACGAATTTGGTGAACCCGTTAAGAAAACCACCTGTTTATGGTTAAAGGGATTACCTCCACTATTGCCAACTCAAATAGTTGTGCCTGAAATAACAACCTTAAAAACAGGTGCGAAATTTTCTACATGGGATTATAAAATATCTATGAATCATAAAGAACGGGCAAAACTTCGTTCAAAGACATTTCCAGGCATTGCGGAAGCTATGGCGAACCAGTGGGGATAAAAAAATTTGCCCTATAAATGTGTGAATCTTGAAAAATAATCTTGTAATTGTGTAATAATTCAAAATAATAATTGTATATTTGCACAAAGCGTTATAATGAAAATTGTAAAATCATATTTAAGATACTGCCTCCGGGCATTAAGACTCCGCAAAAGGTTCGGTAACGCTTTCCTCTGCGGATTTCTTTTTGTACCGGAGGCTTCATTTATTTAAAGCGTTATGAGCAAAAGATTTATTGATACTGGTATTTTTGATGATGATTGGTTCATGGACCTATCAAAAGACGGGAAGTTACTTTGGATATATTTTATAACAAAGTGCGATCATGCGGGGATGATTAAGATAAATGAGAAACTTTTAAAACTCCAGACAGATATTAAAGACTTAGATACAGTAATTAAACAGTTAGATAACCGTTTGGTAACTGTTAGTGAACACTTATATTTTATTCCGAAATTTATTGAGTTTCAATATCCTGGCTTTCCTAATTCAAAAGTAAGACAACAACAGTCAGCAGTTGATATACTTGCTAAACATGGTCTTTTTGATAGGGAGAATTTAACTCTTAACAAACAGTTAGATAACAGTTATGAATATGTACATGAACCTGATAATGTTAATGGAACTGAAGAAACAAAGAATAAATATAGCGAATTTGTTTCTTTGAAAACTGAAGAGTATGACAAACTTTTATCGGAACACGGTGAAAGTAATACATACGTTTTGATTACGATTCTGAATAATTATAAGGGATCAACAGGAAAGAGATATAAAAGCGATTACCTTGCGATATTAAATTGGGTTCTCGATAAGGCTAAAAAAGAGGGTAAATATACAACTCCGTATAAACCTAACATAATAACTGCTGATTCGATATGAACGAGCTAACAGGTAAGATTCCCCCTCAGTCGGTTGACCTTGAAGAAACGGTTAACGGGATTCTCTTAGTTGCACCGGAGGCAATAAACGACATTATCCACCTGTTAACCCCGGAGATGTTTTACAAAGCATCGAACCAGGTTATTTATTCCGCTATCATAGACACATTCCGAAAATACAATACCTGCGACCTGGTAACGGTAACTAACCATTTGCGGGACACGGGCAAGTTAAACGATGTCGGGGGAGTGATGTACATAACCGAACTGACCTGTAAGATTGTATCTTCAGCTAATATCGAAACGTATGCCATTGTCATTAAACAGAACTACCTTTTAAGGCAGTACATAAAAGAGTCACACGAAATAATATCACTGGCTTACGAGGGAGATTTGGACGCTACAATCGAAAAGGCTGAGACGGGACTACTGAGAATTGCGGAACTTATACACCGGAAAGAACCTATTAAACTTATTACCTTAGTCGATGAGGTTATATCGAATATCCAGAAAATTCAAAACAGGGAAATAAGTTTGATTGGAGTTCCTTCAGGGTTTATAACGATGGACCGGGCAATCGGAGGTTTTAAGAAAGGTGAACTTACTATCATAGCTGCCCGGCCTTCAGTTGGTAAAACTGCACTCGCTTTACAGGTTGCCCGGAACGCTGCTGAACTTAATAACGGGGTGGCGTTTTTTAGCTGCGAGATGTCAGACATGGCACTTGCTCAAAGGGCTTTGTCAGGGGAATCAGATAAAACAAATGTCGAACTGATGACGGGGAAATGTAATATTGATACTATCATAAAACAATCGGAGGGGCTTATTAATTTACCGCTTTACATTGATGATACCTCAAATATCTCTTGTATGGAGATCAGGGCAAAAGCCCGGAAGTTGATTTTAAGATACGGGGTTAAAATGGTTGTCGTTGACTATTTGCAGTTGATGAAAGGTGAGGGGCAAAGCAGGGAGCAGGAAGTTAGTAGCATCTCAAGGGGCTTAAAAAGCATCGCTAAAGACCTTGACATTCCGGTAATAGCATTGAGTCAGATAAACCGCAAGTCAGAGGACAGGGCAGATAAACGGCCTCAGTTGTCAGATTTAAGGGAGTCGGGAGCTATCGAGCAGGATGCCGACATGGTAATATTTATTTACCGGCCTTCGATGTACGGAGTTAAGACAGTTGATATAGCGGGAGGTTGTGTTAACTCTGACGGCCTGATGGAACTTATTTTGGCAAAGAACCGCAACGGCATGACAGGGAGCTTTTACATGAAGCATAACACAGCATTAACCAAAATTGAGGAGTATAACAATGAAACGCCTTATTAAGCATTCCTGGGAGCTTGACAACTTTAAACAGTTTAAG
>CAZLJI010000319.1:0-3657 GCA_964559565.1 uncultured Ignavibacteriaceae bacterium
ATTTCGGCGTCAATTTGTATCGTTGAATCATTTTGAGAGAAACAATAGATCGAAATGACTAATAGTATTGTTAAAGTTTTCATTAAAGAATTTTAAATATTAAAAAATTGTTTTTCACTCATAAATCTCATAAAAAGTATTATCATAATAAAATCTAACATTCTGCCCAAGTGCAAGAAATTGTGAGGTCTCTGGTTTGTCTTTTAGCAAATTGAAATATTCATTTGTGTTAAACTGAATTCGTTTTTGATTTTTGGCTTTTTGATTTTGTAATTCTGAATCAACCCAGAATTTACCGCTTTGATAGACTGCTCTTCCTTGGATATTTCTTACCTGCTGAGAAAGGTTTCTCTCGTTACCCGAATCATCCCTGTAATTCATTCTTCCTGAACCTTGTTTTGTCTCAGCGTAATTACTTGCCTTGTTTAATTCCTGGACTTCTTCACTGGCTCTGATGCTAAATGCACCGGATTCAATTTTCATCGCATCAAAGTCTTCCGAAGCATTTCTTCTTAGCTCAGGAGCAGGTGGAAGTGTCTGGAAATGATCGGTCAATTCATTTCTTCTGATCCTGATTTCTTCATCTTCCATAATCAAATAACTCGTGTAAGGAGTAACAATACCGTGTGCTCTTGCAAGCTGAGTAATCTCATCAATAAGTTCTTTGTTCTCACCATTTAATCTTATTTGGTCAAGTAAATATCCAATTCTTCTTGAAGCCCATAGTGGGGGAATGAAATCGTACTGTTCATTATCGTTGGCGAGATCGACTTTTAAATAGAATGATTTCCGTTCGCCTTTAATCATTCCTTCTAATTTTATATCTGAACTTCCGCTTCCACTATACCTTCCAAAAATAGTAATGCTTGATCCTTTGAACATATCCGGCAAATCCTTAGGGTATGTCTGAAATGTTTTTATGTTCCCTCCAAATGAAATCGAAAGGTTAGTGAGTACAGGTGACTGAACCTTGTCATAAAAGTTTGAAATTTTTATTTCGATATCTTCATTCTCGGAAATGTATGTCCTGTATGCTTTTGTTTGTTCTGTAATCTTATCCAGCAGGTGAGTATTAAGATCATTCCCGATTCCGAAAGTGAATATGCGAACATTTTTCGTGTTTGAGTCAATAAGTTTTTTTATCAGTGACTCGTCATTCGTTTCACCAATAGTAGGTTTGCCGTCAGTTATAAATACAATTATTCGGGTTCGGTTAGCGTTTGATTTTTCTTTCAAAGCAAGATTCAAAGCTTCTTCAATATTGGTTCCACCGACTGCATTTAATTCTTTAATAAATTTTTCTGCTTTTTTGATATTTGATTCACTTTCGGTCTCAATCTTTCCAAACAGAGAATAAGCTTCAGTTGAAAACCTGATGATATCAAATCCATCATCTTTATTTAAATTGTTTATGCAGTAAAGAAGTGCCTGATTCGCCTGTTTCATTTTATCTCCCACCATACTGCCTGATACATCCAGAACAAATGTTATATCCTTCGAATCAATCTGGTTGTTGTTAACAATAAATGATGGGGAGGCAGTAAGGAAAAAGTAGCCGTCATCGTTTCCTGTTTTATAAGTCAGCAGTGATAGACCAACATCATCGTTGTTTGTGCTGTAATAAAGCTTGAAGTCAATATCAGGTTTTGTGTTCTCCTCTTCAAAAGAAACAACTGCGTTTTTATTGTCCTTGTGAACAACATCGACTGAATGAGTGGGGGAGTAGATAGTTTTTATTTTATTGGTGGTTTTCAATTCGACTTTTACTGAGATGCTCTTAACAGGTTTAGCTGAAAACTTTTCTGTGTTCAGTGGATAGACATATTCATAAATACCATTGTCAGAATCCAGAATTTCTCGGTAACTAATACTTACTTTTTTGTTACTCCTGGGTTCGATTGGGAATATTCTTACTTTAAAGATTCCCTGGCCTGTATACTCAAGCAGGGCAGGATCTTTTATCTGCCTGACAATGTCTTCGTAAATTTGTCTGGCTTTATTAGCATCGAGCAGTTCAGCATTTACCATCTTGCCGTTTATTTCCATACTGAAATCTTTTATCACTGCATTCTTTGGAATGGGAAAAATGTAGTACCCTTCGAGCATTATGTCCGAAGGATTGTGAAATTCCTGGACGATGAATGTTTCTGCTATGTTGCCATTGATTTTTACATCAACGTGGTGATAAAGAACCTCAAGAGGATAAGGAGATTGAAGCGGTTCAGGTCTTGGGATGATGATTAGGCCATCGGCTAAGACTTTATTAACTAAGAATAATGTCAATAAGATTATAAGATTAAAATATTTAAGTGTTTTCATTTTCAACCTCGTAATTTGTTTAATCAGATTCCGGATAAGTCTGCTTTCGCGACTTTCCGGAATGACAAACTGTTTATTCAAACCTATAGTTTTTATTCGATGCCTGTTCTCTTATAATTTTCAACATTGCTGCATCTAGTGTATTGTCTTCAGGTTTCTCGGCAATTTTCTTTGCAATGTAGTCTCTTCTCTGTTTATCAAGTTCATTGATTTTGTTCTGATATTTTTCCCGCTCTTTAGCTTTTTTATCAATATATTTTTTCTGTTCATCTAAAGACATATTCTGCATTTCTTTTGGCAATTGATCTTTCGGGATTTTAACTAAGTCGAGTGAGCCATCTTTTTTTGCATCAACCAAATCCCAGGATGAATTATTGTATTGTCCACTTCCTTTTGTAACCGTTCGTTCAACCATAACCGAAGGTGCAAGGCTGCTTGCATTGTCATCCTGTTCTTTTTGTCTCTGCTTGAGTTCGTTGCCTTCATAACCGAATGCAATGTAAGTTTCATTTATTTTTTGACCAAGCTCAACAAGTTCATCGTCAAAAGGAGTTTCAATGTGAACTATCTGCTGATCACTATCAATGTTGATGTATTTACCATCTGCAAGATCAGCACCGTCTTTCCAAAACGATTGAACGCCTTCATCATAATTTCCGCAGTAAATAGTATTAACAATTATTCCTTTGCTGATAGCAAATTTGCAGGCTTCTTTGTAATCTTTATCTCCCTGGTTGAAAGGTTCGTTTCCGGCTATGAATATTACTTTATAATCATTTGAGCTTTTAGTCCATTTCAAGTCTTTAATTGCTTCTGAGATCACAGTTCCGCAATACTCGTTGCCGCCATTTGTTTTTAGCTTAAATAATTCTTCTGAAATTTTATCAAGATCGTTAGTGAGGGGAGTGACCAGTCTTACAAATCCCTCGGTGGGGGATAGTCCGTCATTGCCGTATTCATACAAAGCGACATATAAACTAATGGCTATACTTTCACGCTTTGAACGCGCCATTTCATTTACAATTTTCCATAGCTGGGTTTTTGTTTGTTCAATCAAACCATCCATACTGTTGCTTGTATCTAAAAGGATTGCTAGCTGGACTGTATTGGTGTTAGGATTGTGATTGCTGATTGCTTTGTCTCCGAAAAGGACAAATGAGGTAAAAAAACACAAGAGGAATATTATTGGATGTTTCATGGTAATGCTCCAAAACAGTTGATGAATTTTGATTTAGAATTTGGAGATTTTACTTTTTGCCAGGACCAAAAGTTCCTAAGTGTGGTGTTCTGAAGAGGGGAAATATTTTTACTTAAAAATTTTGGGAACTTAAAGGAATT